>NZ_JANGCA010000320.1:0-255 GCF_024463855.1 Clostridium sp. DFI.1.208
CATTCTCTTTCTTGGAGGTGGTCTCTTTATCCTTATCTCCCGGTGTCTTGTCCTTCTCCGGAGCTATCGGGTCTTCCTTCTTCGGTGTATCCGTATCCTTGGGGTCTTCCTTCGACGGATCGTCCACTACCGGCACATCGATATCGATGTCACTGTCCACATTGCCGTACAGTGCGCCGTACATCTCTCCCTCCATCTCCTGGGAATAGGGGAGATCCGTCACGATGCTCCCGTTCTCATCATGCTCATTCGCAT
>NZ_JANGCA010000321.1:0-255 GCF_024463855.1 Clostridium sp. DFI.1.208
GAGCGTCAGATCACTGGGGATGATATCCAGATTCGCATAGGATGTATGTTGGATACAAGAGCTAACTGCTTTCGGACTTTCGAAGATCGTAGAGATCGTTGCGCCATGATCCTGATTCATATAACGACGGATGAAGGCTGCTTCTTTATCTCCATCGAGACTGCTTTCATAATACGCAGGGTCTCGTTTTAATTTTTTGTCGATGAAAGACTTTGAACAGTTGGCTTGGCCGTCAGCATCAGCAAGTAATATACG
>NZ_JANGCA010000322.1:0-255 GCF_024463855.1 Clostridium sp. DFI.1.208
CTCCTGAGCGTTATACAGAACCGGCAGTACGATATATCAAGGTGATGAAGAGCGGAAGCTCAACAGATATCTATTACGAGCGTCTGGATAAAGTAAAGGATATACTGAGTGACAGCATGTATGAGACATTGTCCCCTGAGATGAGCAAGGAGGAAATACAAGCCGAAAAAGAACAGGCTGCAAAGGTAGATAAGGATTCTATCACGAAAACGAAGATCACAGATACACGATACAGTTATCGATGGAAGAAAGAAG
>NZ_JANGCA010000323.1:0-255 GCF_024463855.1 Clostridium sp. DFI.1.208
CTATCCCGTCTTTTTTCTTTCATGGTGTCTGCTCCTTTCCTTGTTGGAAAGAGCCTTGATATGACTTGTGTTCATCATAACACATACAAGGCTCATTTGCATTAGATTGCGTCCAATTTATCAATGATCTTTTCAAACTGTCGGCGTTTAATCTGTATGCGGTTGCCATTCATAATGAGCCAGCCAGCGTCCTTGTTTTCCTCTGCCAAGCGTCTTAACTTGTTTTCTCCGATACGGAAATACTTTGACGCTTCT
>NZ_JANGCA010000324.1:0-255 GCF_024463855.1 Clostridium sp. DFI.1.208
TTGAATATCGCTCCAGTTAAATTTAAAGTATCAAGCAATACAGCATATGAGACACTTCCAGACGGTGCTACACCGGTCATCACTGTCACTAAACAGGATACTTCAGTAAAAGGACGTATCGCAGTCGCAAAACAGGGAGAGGTCCTTACTTCTGCAGAAACTGATGATCATGGCAATACGAAGTTCAAATATGAAATGCGGAAATTGAAGGGTGCTGTGTTCGAAGTCAAGGCAGCGGAAGATATCTCATCTCCA
>NZ_JANGCA010000325.1:0-255 GCF_024463855.1 Clostridium sp. DFI.1.208
TAGCCTTTTATTTATTGCATATTCCTTATAAAATTATTATCAAGCTTTGAATATTTCATAATCAATTTAATGAGTTAGCATCAATGCTAACTGTATAGATATGAATTAGAACAATCTATGTTCGGCTTAATTATCACCTTATTTAGCCTTTTATTTATTGCATATTCCTTATAAAATTATTATCAAGCTTTGAATATTTCATAATCAATTTAATGAGTTAGCATCAATGCTAACTGTATAGATATGAATTAGAAC
>NZ_JANGCA010000326.1:0-255 GCF_024463855.1 Clostridium sp. DFI.1.208
AAGATCGCTCACATGGCAACTTGCCATGTAGGGGCGCAGCCGGAGAGGAAAGAGAAAAAGCTGCCATTCCAGCAGCCTGTCTTCGTATGTCGTACCTCGTGTGTATCCGGCCATACCTCTTCGTTACCTCGCGTCCGTTCTTATGTATACAGTTGAAGTGATATCCCCATCAAGCCTGATATCTACCATCGGGGATGTCAGAAGCCACAGCGTCCGCCTGGGGATCGTTTCCCATCATACTGTAATATTCTGTAA
>NZ_JANGCA010000327.1:0-255 GCF_024463855.1 Clostridium sp. DFI.1.208
AGATCTATCTGAAGCAGGATGAGAAGGATGGCGAGAAGATCTATGAGAGCGGTGCGATCCGTCCCGGCAACAAGATCGAAACGGCGCAGCTGGATGTGGCATTGAAGAAGGGCACCTATCCAGTGACTGCTTATTTTGAGGCCTATGATATGAAGACGAAGGAATTCGTCGGCAAGGCGGCAAGTACGCTGTCCATCACGATAAAGGAATAGAGGAAAGAGGACCTATGGAAGAACGAAAAAAGGACGAAGGAAA
>NZ_JANGCA010000328.1:0-255 GCF_024463855.1 Clostridium sp. DFI.1.208
TCGTGTCATACGCCTCGAACGTCGCCGTGCACGGATAGGTCCCTTTCTTCAGCTCCTCATCCAGATAATCCTCCTTGATCACCTGTGCCGGCTTGATCGCGTCACTGTGATAGATCTCCCGCTCATCACTATCCATCGTGATCCTCACCTTCATGTTGTAGCGGTTGTTCGGCGCGTTTTCGATGCGCAGCGTCCCCTTGCTCTTCCCATCCTTGAACACCGGGGAGCTGTTGATCGATATCGCCAGCATGCTTT
>NZ_JANGCA010000329.1:0-255 GCF_024463855.1 Clostridium sp. DFI.1.208
TGGATCAAAACGAAAAGAACAAACAGCAGGCATACGACAGTTATTGTAAGAATATGTTGAGCAATAAGTCGATATTAGCATATATCTTGAAGAACTGTATCAAAGAATTTCAAAATATCCCCTTAGAGGAGATACCAAGCTTCATAGAAAAACAGCCACGGATCGATGAAGTGATGGATGATCGGATCGTTGGAAAGAATGTAGAAGACGCGTCTATCCCCTCTGCAGTCATACGGTATGACATCCTGTTTGAGG
>NZ_JANGCA010000033.1:0-53570 GCF_024463855.1 Clostridium sp. DFI.1.208
TCATCAAAAAATTCAATATATCCTTCAAAATATACAAAAAAAGACAATTTCATTTCGAAAATTGCCTATATACAATAAAAAGCCTATGTCCTTACGAAAAGGTATAGGCTTTTGTCAACAATCTGAAGACAGAGATTCTCTGTCTTTTCTTTCTCTTTGTTGTATGTTATATTTAGTTTATAGATGAAGGTAGGAAGAAAGCTGTATGGAAGCTTGCTGTTGGAACGTATATAAGGGATAATGGATCAGCTGATAATCATATACGAAGGCAAGAATCCTGTGCATTGAAATGAGGACAGGTTATGAAAAAAATAATATGCATATTGGTCTGTATTTCTCAAATTCTTGTTGTTTATTGTGTGAAGTTTGCATTTTATGAACGTGATATTTCCGATATCCAGGGCTTCTTTGGATTGGAAAAAGAAAAGGAAGCGACTTTTTTTGAAATAACCCCGCAAAGCAATGCATTTGATAAGAAACAAATGATAAATACCATGGAAGCCATATCTGAAAAATATAATTGTGTAGTCATAAGAACGGAACAGCATGATTCTGATTATGTCTGGTATCTCTATAGTCCCTATGATATTTTTCAATACATGGATATTTCCAAGATGAGTGAGCATGATCTTGTATATGACAATCAGTTGCACTATGATACAAAACAAAACAGCCTGCGCTTATTCAATCAGGACATTCGTCTGGTTATTCAGCCATTGAAAGATTTGAATCAGAGATTTCAAAATCTCGCAGGAGATTATATCCTGTATTTTGATCAGGATACAGATAAAGATGCCTTTCTTGCCGATATCTCGCAGCAGTATCCGGGTGCAATACAGGATATGGGAGCTTTTGAACGAGATGCATTTACGCTTTCATCCTATCTGAAAGAGAACATAATCCCGATGGGAATCATCACATTTCTATTGCTGGGGCTGCTTCTCATCATGCTGGTGAATCAGAAATTAAAAACCATCGGCATACTGAAAAGTATGGGAATGTCAGGGCTGCGCATTGGCAGATTACTGTATCAGAAGCTGTTTTTTCAAATTCTGACTGTATCGTTGATCAGTATGGTGCTTGCTTATATCTGGATGATAGGCTTTGTCGCCAGACAGACCTATGAGGCAAACCTTTTGCTTTCTTTCTTCTGGATTGGGTTTTCAATTGGTATGCTTCTTGTATTCGCAGGTACGGTTTTATTGATTCTGCGTTGTCCTGTCTATGCGTTTATAAAAAATAAAAGCTTTACCAGACGGTTTATGAATCTGAATTATCTATACGGCATTCTTGCCCTTCTTATTCTGATGCCGCTTTGCTCGACCGCATGGATGCAGATGCGATTGCATCTGCCCACCTTTCAAGCACTATTGCGCCAGCAGGATATGCTGGATTCGTATGTGTATGCGTTTGATTATCAGGACGGATATCGCTTTGACGGCTATGATGAGGAGTCCATAGAAGAGGATTACAGAAATAAAAAGCCAATTCAGAATAAAATGTATCGGGTACACCGTAAGGAATACGAAAAGATAAACAAGGCGGGAGGTATCTATTATCGAAAGGATGTTATCCCAAAAGGAGAGGAGCTGCAGCCGTATGCGGAAGTGAATCTGAATTATACAAAGCGCTTTCCTCTAAGAAAACAGGATGGCAGCCCTGTTGAATTAACGAACACAAAGGATACGGTGTATATTCTGCTTCCTGAATCCTTAAAGCATGTGGATGTCAGCTATCTCGAAACCTATGGCAATCGGGTGGAGAAGCTGTATATTCAGGAAGAGCAAACGGACGCTGTGGATTTTTCTTTGCTGGACAGTATGCTGGATACAGCTTCCCCTATGTTTTATGTTGTATATAGCGATGATGCCTTTCGTCTTGGGAAGAAGGTGACAAATTTTGTATATCTGGATGCTGATAAGCTGAGCACTTTGACCTCTGTTCATAATGGAGAGCATCTGGAGCTTGTCAACAGTCGCGAGCGTTTGCAGCAGCGC
The DNA here is from genome assembly GCF_024463855.1 of Clostridium sp. DFI.1.208. Lineage (NCBI taxonomy): Bacteria > Bacillati > Bacillota > Clostridia > Eubacteriales > Clostridiaceae > Clostridium > Clostridium sp. DFI.1.208. The sequence continues at coordinate 1,998 of NZ_JANGCA010000033.1, forward strand.
ATGCAGACACTGGCACGGGAGCTGCTTCTTCAGGGAATGGTATTTGTTCCCTCCGCATTGCTGATCCTGCTGGTTATGGCAGAGTATACATATTTATATCTGCTTTCCTTTCGACAGCGCATTTTTGTCAGACGGGTACAGGGAGCCTCCTTTTTCAGGGTATATCTGCGTTTGTTTACGGAGCTGTCAGCACCCTTTGTATTTGCGATTGCATTGTTTCATCAACAGGAGGAATGGAAAATCACCGGAGTGTTTCTGGTCATCAGCTTAATTGCGTCGATGCTGTTTGTCTATGGAAAAGATAAGGGTGTACGAAATCAAAGCAGGGAGGTGCATATCGGATGAAGTCGATTACGTTAAAGAATATTACACACACATACGGAAAACATACGGTTCTACATAATGTCACCCTATCATTGCCCATAGGAAACATGATTGCGATATGCGGTCCCAGCGGCTGTGGAAAGACAACGCTTCTCAATATCATCGGCTTGCTGGAGCGTCCGAGCAGGGGAAGTGTGCAGTATGATGAAATGGAGGTACGCGCAAACAGCAGCAGATCGGTGAAAAAGCTCCGCTACACGATCGGCTTTCTGTTTCAAAATTATGGGTTGTCGGATAATGATACGGTGCTGTGGAATATGCTGAGTGCCATGGAATACGTGAAGGATGGTAAGGAAGAAAAGAAGAAACGCATTGCACAGGCGTTGGAAGAAGTGGGCTTGTATGGGGTCGAGCAACAGAAAATCTGTCAGTTATCCGGTGGAGAACAGCAGCGTGTAGCACTGGCAAAGCTGATGGTAAAGCCCTGTGAATTGATTCTAGCGGATGAGCCGACAGGAAATCTGGATGAGGAAAATCGTGATATGGTGTTTTCGATCCTGCGGGATTTGAATCGGAAAGGAAAGACGGTGGTTATGGTTACGCATGATCCTGTGCTTGCGAAGCGCTGTGATGCGGTCATTTTATTGGAGAAATACACATAAAAAGCTGGAGGCATTGATTTTGAAAATCGGAATATGCCTCAAGTTTTTGTATGTTCTATCGTAATGGTAAAAGGAGAATGATTTATTGTGTGAGAACAGCTTTTATTTTCTGAAACGCAGCTAGGAAGGATTGATAACGTAAAAAACATCAAGTTTATTGAAAAGGTATATATGTGGCGATAAAAATACGATATACTGTACATAACAAATAGAGGGATTTTATGGTAAAGGAAGAGGTAAGAAATCTGGCATTTCTGTTTACGGAAACAGGATTTGTATTGGATATCATTGATAGAGAACAGCAAGATTCTGCATGGATTCAACGATTTCAGGAGGATACATACAGTGCCCTGTATGATTTCGGCTTCCAGGAACGCATTCATCAACTGCATGCTTCCACTGGTTTTCTGCATCGTACAGCAGAACTGTATATCCATACTTTAACATCCCTAAGCGAGCTGGAAAAGGAGACGTAATGGAAAAAAGAAAAAGTGTATCCATGGATGCGTTCATGGGGAAGTATGCAGGTGTATATTACATAAAGCTGCTGTTGAAGGAACCGGTTGAAAGCCGTGCACTTGCAATTAGGGAGCGACTGCTGGAGAGGTTTAACGAGGTTGATGATGTTATAGAGCAGGAGGGTATGTATTCCTATGCACTCTGTAATCATAAAGTAACCTATAAGGATGATGTGCAGGTACCATCGCAGCTGTTTATAACGCAGATGATTGCATTCGATCAAACGACGATACCGGAACTGGTTTTGCAACAATGCTGGAGCTGTCAAAATGTGGAGGAGCTACTTGAAGACTGCCAATATGAAATCATGTTTTCCGATTTTATGGCAAGTGGGCTTCCTGTGCGAGAACGTTGTGAAATACTTGCAGCATTTGCGGATATCATGATGGAGGTTTATCCGGAGGCAGTGGCGATGTATTGGCCGCATGCAGGAAAGCTTGTGCCAAGAGCTGACTGGTTAAACAGCAGCTGGAGCGATCCTGCTCTGCATTTTCTTGATGGAGGTGTCAATGTGCGATTGTTCAATGTTGCGGAAAGCTCTGAAAAGATAGTGGATACGACCGGTTTGACAGCGATAGGATTGTGTGATTTGCAGTGTCACTTCCATGATTTGGATATAGATTTTATCATTCGCTATATGTTTAATTTTACATCTTATCTCTATACACAGGGAGAAGATATTATCAAAGACGGAGATACGATGGATGGTAGAACTGCACAGGAGCGATGGCGTTGTCAGCACGAGGATGCATTGATTTCTCCAAGTCGGGTGGTTATTGATGTGAATCCCGGCGAATTTGGAGCAGGAAAGCGTGTTGAGCAAATGGAAGCATAAACGAGGCAGCAAAAGTTTAAAAGGTGAGCGTCAGCTGCTATGGTGATTGTTCGTAAGTCAAGTGCTATTCTAATCCTATGGTTCTAAATTTATTATGAATGAATGCTGGTTTTGGCCTTCGGTCTAGTCTCTCCTGAGACTAGTGGATCTAAATTTGAGAATGAAAACGGTGATACTGCAATCTATGGTCTAGTCTCTCCTGAGACTAGTGGATCTAAATACCTATATAAAATGATAAAAGACCACCCGTAGGGTCTAGCCTCTCTTGAGGCTATCAGACAAAATCGCCTATAAATAAGAAAAGACGAGTACATACCGCTCGTCTTTTTACAATTTTAAAGATTATTCTCGGTTTGAAAAAATAACACCACTTTGCTTCCAGCATGAAATCATTCCTGAATACATAGAAATACGGAACCTGCATATAGCAGTAATCATACACTCCTCAGCTACAGATTTGTCTTCCTTTTCAGCTGCCGGCATGCCCATAAAAAGCTGAGGCCTCCCATAAGGATAAACAGCAGCAAAACAGCTGTCAGATTTCCCGTATCGATTCTGCCATATAGCATCAGAGAACGTAACGCATCGATCATATGGGTAAGCGGATTGAGATTGATTGCAGCACGGAAGAAGCCTGTACATCCGGTTGTCGGAAACAATGCATTGCTTAGAAAAAATAACGGAAGTACGATAGCATTCATAACAGTTTCGTATATCACCTCATTTGGCAGAAGCATGCTGATTCCATAGGATAGCCCTGCCATAAAAAAGGCTGTCAGAAATATCAGTAAAACAAAGATTAGAAATTCAAAGGGCGACAGAGAAAAGCTGACAGAGAACAGCATGCTGAGGACTATCAGGATACTCACCTCCAGAAAGGTGCATAATACAGCTTCAAGAAGCTGTGCAAGAACGATGGAGCTGCGTGTGAGCGGAGCAATCAGTATGCGATAGAAGCTGCCATCTGATTTCATCAGATAATTCATAATCCCACTGCTACTGCAGGTCGAGAAGCTGATTAGGACAATCAGCCCCGGAAGCATGAATGCGGTATAGTTTTCAATACCGGTATGCTGCATCGTCGAAGAAGCGATTGCACTATAGAGCACCAGCCACAGAATCGGCTGCAAAGCCGTCATAACAATGGTTAATTTATTGTGGAATCTCCATTTTACATTCCTGTATAAAAGGGTAACTATACGCATTTGTTTTCCCTCCTCTCATTCTGTGTCAATCTTAGATAGACATCCTCCAGTGTCGGCTGCACGATTTCTATTCCCTGAAATGCCGCAGGCCTTTTCCATAATCTTGTCGCTGCTGCTTCTAAATCGCTTTGTGGAGCCTGTGTATAAATTAGAAGCTTATCAGCACGTAGAAGGATTTCCTTTGACATCTGCTCCTGTAGGATTTCGCGGCCTTTTCTTGCCTCGGTTTCAGAAGCAAAGGTGATTTCTATCGAATTCTGCCGCAGTAAAGAGCGCAGCTGTGTGGGGGAGCCCTGCGTTACTTCCTTTCCGTCCTTCATGATGCAGATGGTATTGCTGAGCTGATCAGCTTCCTCCAGATAATGCGTTGTAAGAAAAATCGTGACACCAAAATCATCTCTGATTTTTCTCATCATCCCCCACATCGCAATACGAGACTGTACATCCATTCCTACCGTAGGCTCATCCAGAAACAGAATCTTCGGATTCGTCATCATATTCAGGGCGATATCCAGACGCCGTTTCACACCACCGGAATAGGAGGAAACCGGATAGCGGCGATACGGCGTTAACCCAAAATCAGCGATGAGCTTTTCCATCCGCTTTTCGGCGTCCGCCTTGGGAATTTTATACAAACGGCTTTGAAACATCATATTTTCCTCCAGTGATAAATACGTGTCAATGGAGGTCTGCTGGGCAACGCTGGCAATTTGCGAGCGAAGAGAGGCTGCATCCTTGCACAAATCCTTCTCCAGCATCGTTATTCTACCGGATGTCGGCTGCAAATAGCTTGTCAGTATTTTGAGCAGAGTAGATTTTCCGGCACCGTTTTGTCCCAGCAAAGAGAAAATTTCTCCCTGTTCAACGCAAAGGGATAAACCATGCAGTGCCTGTACGCCGTTTTTATACTGCTTGACTACCTGCTCAACCTGTATGGCGTTCATGCTTCCTCCAGTATCGGGAATTGTATTTCCGTGATATAGGTTTCCGGATTTCCCTTGAACAGCATTCCCGGTCCTTTGATGAAAACCTCCCGAAAGGGTGCAGTGATCTTCAGGCTGTGTCTGGCTGCATACTGATCAATCGCGGCATAGGCAAGCGACAGCGTTGCATAGGAGCCGATGTGGGTAACACATACCGCTTTGAAACGGGGCATCACTTGTATCTCGATGCCCGGATTGCATGGCAGCTCCTCTGTAGGAACACAAAGCTCCAGCACCCCCTGCTTTGTATCCGGCTGCATAGACAGATAGCTGAAAAAAGGTGCTCCGTTTGTTTTCCCGCGAATCGCTTGAAACACCTTGGGAATAACCCGGTTTGCTTTTGTGACATCTCCTTCATATCTCATGTAGGCCACACGAAGCGGCTCCAGCTCTCGTATTTCAATTTTATATTCCATGTTCCTTCTCCTCTTCTTTCTGAATGGCAATCCATACATCACATTGGCTGTCGTATGGTGCCTGCGTCTGCACAGGATATGCTTCAATATCGGGAAGCCGTGCATACTCATAACCGGAAAACAGCAGCCATTCGGTATAAAACCGGCGGAAAATACCCTGTACATTTTCCTTGAAGTTTCCCTTGCTTTCAAACACCACCCAGGTCGCAGCGGGAATGCGCAGCTCATGAAGCCCGTAAGGAATCTTTTTGCTTGTGGCAGCTGCTATATAGTAGAAAATGTGATTGGGATCCTCATACACGCTAATGCCGAAGATTGCATTCGTACCGGCATCGGCTAGCTGACAGAGCTCTGCGTATTGCGGACTTTGCATTGTTTCCTTCCAAAAATGGGGGACTATTTTATGATTCTCCTCCATATCCTCACATAGACGAATCCGGATACCGGCAAAGCGCAGCTCCTTTTTTTCTGCTATATGATAGGCCATGGCGCTTCCTCCTGTAATATTGACAGAAAACTGTATTGGCGGATATGCATGCAGGGTCATGCCAATGCTTTTTGCGGCTGTCGGGGGTATGCCGTGAACCTTTTGAAATGCTCTGTTAAATGCGGTTGGTGAGGTATAGCCATACTTGAGAGCGACATCCAGCACTTTGGCATCACAGCGCTGCAAATCAAAGGCAGCCTGCGACATTCTTCGTCTTCGGATATAATCCGACAGCGATATTCCGGTGACATAGGAAAACATCCTTTGAAAATAATAGGGGGAGCAGCAAGCAATACGGGCTGCCTCCTCATAGGATATCTCTGCATCCAGATGCTTCTCGATGTATGCAATCGCATCGCTTAGTTTTTTTAACCATTCCATTTCTTTTCCTCCCTTGCGTATATGATATTCCTATACGTTTTTTTAATCCTCGCTTTTCCTGCGCTCTTTTGTAAACTGTACGCTATATAAAAATTATGTGCAAGTATTCTTTATTTTCATCCTAGGAGGACCGTAAATGTAGGGAAAGGTATATACGTAAGCTCTTTTGATTGCAATCTCTCTTTCAGATGGCGTATAATGGTGAACAGATGAGAGGTGACGTTATGTTAGAGAAAAACATATTGGAAGACGTACTGGAAATCGCCTGTAGTACCACAGGGGATTTTGCGGAGATTTTTGAAGAGATCAATTACAGTACCAGAATATCCATGCTGAATGATGAGGTGGAAAGCACCAACAGCGGTATTCGCTGCGGGCTGGGACTGCGGATTTATCATGGCTTGGAATCCGTATACGGCTATACCAATGATACCGAGGAGAAAAACCTGAAGGAATTTGCAAAAAAGCTGGCAGACAGTCTGGGAGAACAGACGAAGCACATCAGCGTCCAGCTTCAGGAGACAACGTATGAAAATGCACATATCATACGACGCATACCGCGTGATACTGCCCTGAAGGACAAAGTGACGCTGATGAAGCGTGCAAGTGATGCTGCACGGGACTATGATGCACATATCACGAAGGCGATTGTGAATTATCAGGATGATGAGCAGCATGTCGCAATATCCAATTCGGAAGGAAAATATATTCAGGATGTCCGTATTCGTACAAGGATGGCAGTATCTGCAGTTGCACAGGATGGCGCATTGCGAGAAACCGGAAGCTGTTCCCCCGGCGGCAGCGAGGGTATGGAATTTTATGATAGCCACAAGCCGGAGGATATCGGAAAAGAGGCGGCGCGTATTGCGATGACGATGCTGTATGCACAGCCATGTCCAAGCGGTGTTATGCCGGTTATTATCGACAACGGCTTTGGCGGCGTCATCTTCCATGAGGCCTGCGGACACTCTCTGGAGGCACGCGGGGTGGCAAAAAATCAATCCAATTTTGCAGGAAAGCTGGGACAGAGAATTGCAAGTGAGTGTGTAACGGCGGTAGATGACGGTACGATTCCCAATGCCTGGGGAAGTGCGAATATCGATGATGAGGGAAACTTCACCCGCCGCACGGTACTGATTGAAAAGGGAATACTGAAGAGCTATCTGGTGGATACGCTGAACGGGCGTCGGTTGCATATGCCCTCTACTGCATCCAGCAGACGGCAGTCTTATAAATTTGAAACAACATCCCGTATGACCAACACCTTCCTGTTGAACGGTACGGATCAGCTGGAGGACATGATCAAGGAAACCTCTTATGGATTGTATGCGAAAACGATGGCAGGAGGAAGTGTGCAGGCAACCGGAGATTTTAATTTTGCTGTCAGAGAAGCATATTTGATCGAGGATGGAAAAATAACAACACCTGTCAAGGGCGCAACACTGATTGGAAACGGATCGGATACGCTGCTGAAAATTGATCGTGTCGCAGGAAATCTGGCACGTGCACAGGGAATGTGCGGGTCTAGCAGCGGCAGTATACCTACCGATGTCGGACAGCCGGCAATACGGGTCAGCGAAATGACGGTCGGCGGCAGTAAGGGAGGCAAGGAGCATGCATAAGCAGCAATGGCTTGACGCGGCGAAGGCTGCGGGTATTGAACAGCTGGAAATTTACGAACAGAAAAGCAGATCCACATCCATACGGTTATATGAAGGAAGTGTGGATGGCTACACCATCAGTGAGTGTAATGGCTTTGCCATACGCGGTATTTATAAAGGAAGTATGGGCATCTGCTTTCTGGAACAGGATGATGACGCTTTGCTGGAGGATACACTTCGCCAGATAAAGGAAAATGCTGCGGCAATCACATCTCGGGATGAGGTCGAAATTTATGCGGGTGATACAGCATATCCTCAGCTGCAGCTGCGCAGCTGTACATGGAATGCACATCCGGATGCCGAAAAGATCGAGCTGCTGAAGACGGTAGAGCAATATATCAAGGAATCGGATTCCAGAATTGCACAGGTCATGAATACCAGCTATGGGGAAGTCGATGTGGAAATCGCCATCGACAATACAATGGGCGTTCATCTGCATGATGAACAGCATGCGGCATATATCAGTACAGCGGCTATGGCAAAGGATCAAGAGGATACAAAGATTGCAGGGGACTGGCAGTATCTGTACGACGATGCGCATTTTGATGCAAAGAAGTTTGCGGAGGGAGTGAGCCGTAAGGTACTGGATAAGCTGTATGCCGAAAGTGTGCAGAGTGCTCCGTATCCGGTTCTGATTGAAGCCGAGGCTATGGCAGATTTACTGGCGGCATTTAGCGGGATGTTTGATGGAGAAAATGCATACAAAGGTATTTCTCTATTAAACGACAGTATGGACAAACAAATTTTCAGTGAGAAAATCACGATCGTTGATGACCCCTTGCGCAAGGACGGCTATAATTCAAGAAGCTTTGATGATGAGGGCGTAGCCTGCAAGAAAAAGACACTGGTTGAACAAGGGGTTTTAAAGACCTATCTGCATAACCTGAAATCCGCAAAGCTTATGAAATGTGAGACAACCGGTAACGGATTTAAAGCGGGGTACGCATCCAATGTCGGTATAGCACCGAGCAATTTATTCATTGAAAACGGAAGTGAATCGATTGATGAAATGATTTCGTCGATGAAGGAAGGCATCATTGTCACGGAAATCACAGGACTGCATGCCGGCTTGAACGCCATGACAGGTGAATTTTCACTACAGTCTCAGGGCTGGTATGTGAAGGAAGGAAAAAAAATCAAGCCAGTCAATCTGATTACCATCGCAGGTAATTTTCTGGATGCTATGAAGCAGGTGAAAATGCTGGGGAATGATGGTAAGCTGAACGCAGGCTCTATTGGTTCACCGAGTATTCTGTTTACATCACTCTCTATCAGCGGTTTATAATATAATCCAGGCAGTGTATGATTGGTGTAACAGTTGTGTGAAAGCATGAATTTTACATTGAATTTGACATAAAATATTCTATAATATAAATGCCAAATCCAAAGACCGAAAGGTCAAAAGAAAGGGACAGAGTTACGTGGTGGTTACTCTGTCCCTTTTGACGCAGTAAGAGGCACCAAATTCAGAAGTAATGAAAACGGCAAGTTCACCTCCTTTCCGAAAGCAGACACATCCCAATTAATCCAACACTGAGATTATTCGCTTACCAATGCCGCCGTTTGTATTTCAGGACGATGTACAGGATGATTCCAAGCTCCCGCAGCACTTTTGGTGTAATACCAATCAGTGCAATGAGAATCCAGAATATGGTATGCATCCTTCCTCCCTTCACCTGGCGCATTCCTAAGGTATTGTATATGCATACGATGAACCTCCTACATATATACATACGGATGGCATATGTAAAATTCCTAAAAGAAATAAAAATATTTTTTATAAAATCGATAAATTATAATTCATGGAAAGTAAGAAGTGTCTTCTATATGATCCTTTCTTGTTTTGCGTGTATGCGAAAAGGCTGATTCAAATGCTATTGATAAATACAATCATGTTGATTTCTTCAGATTTTGAATTTAACTACAATTGAGTACCCCCTATACATGCTATCTCTTTTTCTGTTTTTCTTGTGAATTTCATTTTCGGAGCATAGCACAAGATTCTGAAAACTTTATTAAGAAATGGAAACTCCTTGGTCCCTGCGTGGAATCTATGGTAAAATAGGATACGGTGATAAAATGAAAAGTTTATATGATTTTACATACGATCAGATGGGCGATATGGCTCTGGAGCAGGGCTGGAAAAAATTCCGTGCACATCAGATCTTTCAATGGCTGTATCGCAAACGTGCAGTCAGCATAGATGACATGAGTGATCTCTCCAAGGATACCAGAGAAACACTGAAGCAGCAGTTTTCTCTCACACCGCTAAAGCTGCGTGATAAGCAGGTGGCGAGTGATGGGACGACGAAATATCTGTTTGCTTTGGAGGACGGCTCTTTGATTGAGAGTGTGCTGATGCAGTTTGATTATGGGAAGAGTATCTGTGTTACCTCACAGGTAGGCTGTAATATGGCCTGTGCCTTTTGTGCCAGTGGTCTGACAAAAAAGAAACGCAACCTGACAAGTGGAGAAATGGTGGCTCAGGTGCTGTATGTGCAGCGTGATCTGGATAAGCAGGAGGATCGGCTGAGTCATATCGTGGTAATGGGAACGGGAGAGCCGTTTGACAATTATGAACATGTGATGAATTTCCTTTCTACCGTCAATCATGACCGCGGACTGGGAATCGGTGCCCGCCATATCACAATATCCACCTGTGGTGTTGTACCGAAAATCTATGAGTTTGCCAAGGAGCATACCCAATACAATCTGGCAATCTCCCTGCATGCGCCAAACAATGAGCTGCGCGATCGTCTGATGCCCATTAACCGTGCCTATCCGCTGGAGGAGCTGATGGAGGCAATCCAGTATTATGCACGGGAGAATAACCGTCGTCTGACGTTTGAATACATCCTGCTGCGTGGGGTCAATGACCAGAAGGAGCATGTGGCTCAGCTGGCAAAGCTGTTAAAGGGGCTGAATGCCTATGTGAATCTGATTCCCTACAACGCTGTGGATGAAAATGGCTTTCAGGGTGTGGATCATGCCCATGCCATGGTATTTTATGATGCCCTCATGAAGCAGGGGGTTCGCTGTACGATTCGTAAGGAGCATGGTGCGGATATTGACGCAGCATGCGGACAGCTGCGTGTGAAGCATCTGAAAAAGGAACAGGAAGGGAGTCAGTCATGAGTATTCGATATTATGGAGCGAGTCATGTCGGACTTCGGAGAAGGGATAATCAGGACAGCATCTGTTTTCTGGAAAACGGAGAGCATGCCCTGTTAGCTGTAGTCTGTGACGGCATCGGCGGCGGTCTGGCAGGAGATGTTGCGAGCCGCATGGCCATCGAGCATATGAAGGAAAGCTTTTTGAAAATGGAAAAATGCAGCTCGGATGTTCAGGTGAAGCACTGGCTGCAGGATACCATACAGGAAGCAAATGATTTGATTTTTACACAATCCACCCGCAATACAGAACAAAAGGGGATGGGCACCACACTGGTCGGCATTTTGAAATGTGAAACGACAACCTATATTTTCAATGTGGGAGATTCCCGTACCTATGGGTTATATGCGGATGATTTTCTGGCACTGACAGAGGATCATTCCTATATTGCGGATATGCTGAAGCGCGGAGAATTAAGCGAAGAGGAGGCAGCGGTGCATCCAAATCGCAATATGCTGACCAATGCACTCGGCATATGGGATTCCGTTCGCATCGATATCAATAAAATCAAAAATGATTACAGGGCACTGCTGATTTGCAGTGATGGATTACACGGCTATGTCAGTGAAGCAATCATTCGTGAGATACTGGAGAGTGCACGCAGTGTGGAGGATAAGGTCCGCCTGCTGATTGACAAGGCTCTTCTTGCGGGCGGCTATGATAATGTGAGCGTCATCATCGTGGAACAGGCAGGTGATCTCCATGAATAACAACAACAAAATGATTGCCGAGCGCTATATGATCGTTTCCTCCTTGGGGGAAGGCGGTATGGCGGATGTTTATCTGGCAATCGATACCATATTAAACCGTGAGGTGGCAATCAAGGTTCTGCGCGGGGAGCTCAGTAAGGATCCGGTAACACTGCTGCGCTTTCAGCGGGAGGCCAACGCGGTCAGTAAGCTGAACCATCCCAATGTTGTGGATGTATACGATGTCGGAGAGTTTGAAGGACGTCACTATATCGTCATGGAATATGTACGCGGGCGTACCCTGAAGCAGCTGATTTCCCAGCGTGGAGCACTGCATCAGGAAGAGGCTGTAAACATCATGCTTCAGCTGACAAGCGCGGTACAGCATGCACATGAAAATGATATTATTCACCGGGATATCAAGCCGCAGAATGTTCTGGTTAAGGATGATGGAACGGTAAAGATTACCGATTTTGGCATTGCGCTGGCGCACGACACGGTACAGCTGACGCAAAGCGATGCCGTACTGGGCAGTGCGCATTATCTGGCACCGGAAACAACACGCGGGGAAACACCGAGCAATCAGGTGGATATCTATGCGCTTGGTATCGTGTTTTATGAGCTTTTGACCGGGAATGTTCCCTTCCATGGAGACAATCCCGTACAGATAGCAATGAAGCATCTGCGTGAGGAAATTCCCAGTGTCCGTGATTTCAATCCGACGCTGCCGCAGTCTGTGGAGAATATCATTATCAAGGCAACCGTGAAAAACCGCAAGCTGCGCTATCAGAGTGCAAAGGATATGCTGTATGATCTGCACCGCTGCCTGCTTCCGGAATATGCCCATGTTGAAAAGCTGGTGTTTGAGGAAGAGCATCCGCAGCCGACGATGGTCATGGAGCAGCGCAAGCAGAAGCAGACCAAGAAAACTGAGGTGCGCAAAAAGCATGTGGAGCCGATTGAAGAGGATGAAGAAGATGATTCCGGTAATCGGAAAATCACAAAAATCATCATTGCTATGATTGTTGGGCTGTGTGTGATCGGTGTTGCGGCCTTCGTACTGATGAGCGGCGTGTTTGATAAAGAAAAAATAATCAAGGTTCCGGAGCTGTCCACATCACAGACACAGCAGGAGGCAATGCAGACGCTGACCTCCAGCGGATTTAAAAAAGATAACATCACCATCAAGCAGGAGCTGAGTGACGATGTGGAAAAAGGTCATGTCATCCGTGTGTCACCGGATACCGGAGAGGAAATCGGTGAAAATTCCAAGCTGACGCTAACTGTTTCCAGGGGAACCTGGTTTGTGGTAAAGGATTACCGCCATCGATTACCGGAGGAAGTGGAAAAGGAACTGAATGAACAGAATCCAAATATCAAGGTGGAAATCAGCTATGAGCAAAGGGCAAATACATGGCCCGGATATATAGCGGAACAAAGCGGTCCGGAAATCGGAGAAAAGCTGGATCCGGATAAAGAATATACATTAAAATTAACCGTCAGCCAGCTGATGAGCTGGAAAATAGAGGGTGTTGTAGGAAAAACGGCAGAAGAGGCGATTGCTTTAATTAAGGAAAAGACGGGAATACTTCCGGTATCGGATGAGCGTTCCTATGATGACCTGAGTGAAGAGGAACAAAAGACCATTAAAAAAGGAGTCGTTACAGATGTGGATCCCGCAGAAGGAACGGAATATGTCCAGCAGATGGAGAATCCGAATGTTATAACGATAAGGTTTTACAAATGACAGAAACAGGAAGAATTATAAAAATTGTATCCAGCCGCTATGAGGTGCTGACTGCTGATCAGGAGCGGGTGTTGTGTGTAGCCATGGGAAAGCTGCGTAAGGCGCACTCTCCGGTTGTCGGTGATTTGGTGGAATTTGAACGCTTTGCAGATCAAAACGGTATTCAGAAAATTCTGCCTCGTAAAAACGCCCTTGTACGCCCATCCATCGCCAACGTGGATCAGGCGATCATCGTCATGTCCTGCAAGGACCCGGATTTTTCAACAACCCTGATCGACCGCTTGATTTTCAGTGTATGCTATGCGGGAATACGGCCAGTTTTATGCATTACCAAGCTGGATCTCATTGCTGAAGATGATGTTATTCATGAAGAGATTCAGCATTATATCGACAGCGGCTATGAGGTGTACCAGAGTGGAAAAGGCTATGCCAGTGAGGATCTGATACAGGCCTTGAAGGGAAATATCAGTGTGCTGACAGGACAGAGCGGTGCGGGGAAAAGCTCTCTGTTAAATCGCATAGATCCCACCTTTCATCTGCAGACACAGGAAATCAGTAAGGCTTTGGGGAGAGGAAAGCATACAACACGGCATTGTGAGCTGCATGAGATTGCCGGCGGCTGGGTGGCGGATACACCCGGATTTTCCTCGATGGATTTCACGGCGATGAATATCACACGGCTGGCGGAATGTATACCGGATTTTCAAAATGTACAGCAGGCCTGCAGATTCCGTGACTGTATCCATGTCAATGAGCCCGATTGTGCCATACGTGCTGCCGTAGAGGATGGAACGATACGGAAGGAGCGCTATGCGCATTATCTGGAAATTGTGGATATGATACAAAAAGCAAAGCCGCGATATTGAAACGGCATAAGAAAATACAATACAATTATGAAGGAGGACACACGTTATGAAAGAATTAGTAATCGCTCCGTCCATTCTGTCACTGGACTATTCCAGAACGAGTGAACAGCTGAAGGAGCTGGATGAAAGCAATGCGAAATGGATGCATTTTGATGTTATGGATGGCCATTTTGTACCGAATCTGACCTTTGGACCCGACCTTCTCAAGGGCTTCAAAAAAGCAGTGGATATGGTAATGGATGTTCATATCATGGTAGATAATCCGGATATGGTTGCGGAAATCTTTGCCAAGGCAGGTGCGGATGTCATCACCTTCCATCTGGAAGCTGTAAAGGATATGGATGCCTGCATTCAGCTGTGCAAAAAAATTCGTGAAATGGGGGTACAGGCAGGCGTGTCTGTGAAGCCGAAAACCGGTGTGGAGGCACTGCTTGCGCATCTGAAGGAAATGGATCTGGTTTTGATCATGTCGGTAGAGCCGGGCTTTGGCGGACAGTCCTTTATGGAGGATACGCTGGAAAAGGTGCGCGTCCTGCGTGAGCGAATTGAAAAGGAAGGTCTGGATACACGGATTGAAATTGATGGCGGTATCAATGGGGAAACGGCAAAGCTGGCAGTTGCTGCCGGAGTGGATACGCTGGTAGCCGGAAGCTATGTGTTCAAAAACGGTATTGCAGAATCTGTGGATAAGCTGCTGGCATGTCAAAGGTAGTTCTTGTCGCCGGCATGTGTGAGACTGCGCCTTTCATTGCACATGCCGATTATATCGGTGTGGACCATGGAGCGGTGTGCTGTATGCGACAGGGCATCGCCATGCGTAAGGCCGTAGGAGACTTTGACAGCATAACAAAGGAGGAGCTTGCACAGCTCAAGCAGTATTGTGAGGTGGAAAAGCTTCCCTCCCATAAAAATGAAACCGATACAGAGGTTGCAATCGAAGCAGCACTGCGTATGGGATATGACGATATTATCCTATATGGCGGACTGGGCGGCCGTCTGGATCATGAAATGGCTAATCTGCATTTGATGATCTATCGCGAGCTACCGCTGACTCTGATGAATGATACCAATATCATCAGGGTGCTGCATCCGG
This sequence comes from Clostridium sp. DFI.1.208, assembly GCF_024463855.1. Lineage (NCBI taxonomy): Bacteria > Bacillati > Bacillota > Clostridia > Eubacteriales > Clostridiaceae > Clostridium > Clostridium sp. DFI.1.208. The sequence continues at coordinate 17,037 of NZ_JANGCA010000033.1, forward strand.
GAACCTATGAGGTGGAAAAACAGCATACCTACTTGTCCTTTCTGCCGCTGGAGGATTCCTGCATCAGTGAGGAGGGTGTTGCCTATCCCTTAACCAAACGTGTCCTAAGGGTCACGGATATCTATCCGCTTTCCAATGAAATCAATGGAACTATCGCGAGGATCACTATACATTATGGGCGTGTCCTGATGATGCAGTGCAGTGATGCACAATAATCCGGATGTATTATGATGTACAGGGATATGAAGAATACAGTTGTCTGGGAGCATGTCATTGCGGCGTGCTCCTTTTGTGCGACAGGCAGTCGCTTAAGATGTCATGTGAACAGGCACATGACATTTTCCTTTTATAAACGAGAGCCCATGATAGTTCGCTATGAACATGGAGGATGTTCGTGGAAGAGGGAAATCCTGTAGGTGAAAGTCCTACTCCGTGCGCACTGGTGCAAATCGGAAAGTCTAGTCTAGGGCAACATCGTGAGGTGTTGTCTGAAGGAGACGCAGAAATCGAGAGAACTGTAGATGAACCAGCAGACCGAAATGAAAAGTGAAACACAAGATGCGGCAGTGGAAATGTGATGACGTTGCGAAAGGTGCGGAAATCTATTAACTAAATATTCAAAGAACCAGTCGGATATATAGGCACTCCATTGTGAAGGTGTTTGGTATGTTGGTAAGGATAAAGCGTATGACCCTGTGAGACCTCTTTATTAACCGAAAGGGTAATCAGTTATAAGAGTAAATCGAAGTATTGACTACATAAAGAGGAGTCAGACAATCTCGTAGTAGCGAAGTAGTCTTATGACCAAACGTAAGATGAAGCAAAGGGGATTGACCTTTTACAATTCTTACTTGATGACATCGTAATGGTAAGAAAGACGGTACTTAGGTACAAACGAATTCAAGGAACGATGAAAGAGAGGAGGGGTTTGAAATTTATGAATGAAGCATTGAAACTTAAGTGGCATAGTTTGTATGGACAAATACTACAAGATAGGAAAATAGCAGAAGCATGGAAACAAGTGAAAGCAAATCATGGAAGTGGAGGAATAGATGGGGTAAGTATCGAAGAATTCACGAAACATGAGGAAGAAAATCTTGAAGAATTACTGAATGAACTTAAGAGAAAGGAGTATAAACCAACACCTGTAAGAAGAGTTTATATACCAAAGAAGAATGGAAAGAAAAGACCACTAGGAATACCAATCATAAAGGATAGGATAGTACAACAAGTGCTGTATAACATACTTAGTCCTAAATATGAAAATGGAATATTTCACAATTGGTCAGTAGGCTATCGACCTCGAAGAGGAGCGGATAGTGCAATGCAAGTTATCATCAAGAATATAGAGGAAGGAAGAAACTGGATATATGATTGTGATATAAAAGGATTCTTTGACAACATTCCACATAAGAAATTGATGAAAGTGTTGAACAAGTGTATAGCAGATGGAACAGTATTAGATTTGATATGGTCATGGTTAAAAGCAGGATATATGGAAGAGGGAAAACATTTACCAACAATAAGTGGAACACCACAAGGTGGAGTCATATCGCCACTATTGGCAAACATCTATCTAAATGAACTTGATTGGAAACTGCATGAAGCGAAGATACACTTTGTGAGGTATGCGGATGACTTTCTGTTATTCGCAGAGAGTGAACAAGAGATAGAAAGAGCAGGGACAGTCGCAAGAGAAGTCATAAGTAGTTTGGGATTAGAAATCTATTATTTAAATGTCTACAAAGCAATAGAAGTATTAAAAAGACATGACATAGAAATACACTGTTTATTACAACCAATGGGAACCAGACTGCATGCGATAGACCAATACACAAGGCAAAGATTAAGGATGTGTATGATACATAAACATCCAACCATAAGAAAAGCATTTGGAATGACACATAAGTGGAATATTGAATGGTTTTCCAAGGTAGGGTTGAAACCAGCAAATTGGTATTACTACCATATCATGAATGGATATACACTTGAACAATACGTAGAAAAGCAACAAGGCAGAAATAAGTTAAGAGGTAAGAACAACATTGAAAAACAACGACAAAAAGGAATAGAAATATTCTCGAAAGAAAGACAAAAGAAAATGGCTTACGCAATGAGCAAATAAGCCATAAACATTCATAAATAGAAAATTTAGTAAATTGGTAAGCCGTATGCGTTAATAGCGCACGTGCGGTTTGATAAGGGGCTAGCCTAGAAATAGGTTAGCCTACTTTATTCTTTTGTTTTCTACCGGAAGCGGGTATAATGAAGGGGAATACTTACAGACTGCTGTATGCGGGATGTCACTTTGACATATACTGAGGGAAAAGGAGGATGTGATGATGCTGAAATTAAAATTGAAAAGCGGTGAGGTGAAGCATTGTGAAGCGGGTACCTATGTTCATGAGCTGCTGGAGGCATGGAAGGTAAAGGAGCCGGTTTATGCAATAACACTGGACGGAAAGCTGCATGATCTGAATTATCGTATCAAGAAAAATGGTACGCTGGATTATATTTATGCGGATAGTGAAACCGGAAAGCTAATCTATGAGCGCAGCTTGAACTTTCTGTTCATTGTAGCGGTGCGCAGTCTGTTTCCGGATGCCCGTGTCCGTATGGAGCATGCCCTCAGCGGCGGTCAGTATTGTGAAATCGATAAAGCAGGCTATTGCAAGCCGCAGGATGTACGAAAAATTGAAAGGCGGATGAAGGAGCTTATTGCCGCAAACGAGGTGATTCACCGACGTGTTGTGCCCACTGCTGAGGCACAGGCGTATTTTGACCGTCTGGGAATGAAAAACAAGGCGAATCTTTTGGCATGCAGGAAAAGTGCGACCAGCAGTATTTATACACTGTGCGGATACGATGATTATTTTTATGGCATCATGCTGCCGGATACCTCCTATCTCACGCATTTTTCCATCCGTTTTTATGCACCCGGTATCTGGCTGTCTGCGGGAAACGGATTTCAGAACCAGGCAAAGCTGTTTCATGTGTTTCAGGAGTTTGAAACATGGGGCAGGCTGATCGGTGTATCCAATATCGCAGAGCTGAATGCACAAATTCAGCAGGGCTATATGGACGATCTGGTGCTGATGAGTGAAACGATGGTTGAAAAGAAGCTGGCAGAGCTTGCGGCATCCATTGTACAGGGGCATCCGCATACGAAATTCATTCTGATTGCAGGACCGAGCTCTGCAGGGAAGACAACCTTTTCCAGACGTCTGGCAATTCACCTGAAGATTCTTGGGAAAAAACCGCTGCCGATCTCGATGGATGATTTCTATAAAAACCGTGAGGACTGCCCAAGGCTGCCGGATGGAAGCTATGATTTTGAAGGGCTGGAGGCACTGGATTTGGAGCTGTTCAATGACACCATGCTGAAGCTGCTGCATAAGGAAGCCGTGCATATGCCGCTGTTCAATTTTAAAACCGGACTGCGCGAGTGGAAGGAAAGGGAGACGGTGCTGGACGATGATCATATTCTGATTATAGAAGGTATCCATGGATTGAATCCTAAGACCTCTGCTGATTTGCCGGAAGAGGCGAAGTTTCGCATTTATATCAATGCATTGACGCATTTGAATCTGGATGAGCATAACCGTATACCGACAAGTGATTACCGCCTGATTCGCCGTATTGCCAGAGACTATCAGTTTCGTAGCTGGAGTGCACAAAATACCATTCACTTCTGGAAGAATGTAAAGCAGGGAGAGGATCAAAACATCTATCCATATCAGGAGGAGGCCGATGCTATTTTCAATTCCTCCATGGTATATGAAATGTCTATCCTTAAGAAAATCGTGATTCCATTGCTGGAACAGGTGCATCCTCATGAAGCACAGTATCTGGAAGCCAATCGCCTGAAAAAACTTCTTGCGTATTTTGTGGACGGCAGTGAGGAGGCAGTGCCAAGAAGCAGCATTCTTGCGGAGTTTATCGGAAACAGTGTATTTGATGTCTGAATTCCTATCTCCCTTCACGAAGTGTGTTTCATAAGCTGTATATGAAAACGCACTGTAAACGGTCATCGATATCCCAAGGTATTTGGGAACGATATTGATCCATTCAAATACATCATTATGTCTGGTATAAACAGGATATCGACAGTATTTCTATATAGCAAGCAATCATTGAGGATATTGTAAAAAAGCAGATCATCTGTATAGGTAAGGATGATCTGCTATCTCTATGGGTTACTCCAAGATTTCCGGAGAAAGAAAAAAACAGGTTGCCCTGTTTCATATCCACTCTTAGATAGCTTTTTTGTTTTTCAGCGTTTTTAATGCACGAGCACTAATACGGATCGTTTGAGGTTTTCCATCAACAACGACTTTAACTTTCTGTAAGTTTACATTCCAGTTACGACGACTAGCACGCATAGAGTGAGAGCGTTTATTACCTGATAAAGGTCCTTTACCTGTAATTGCACAAACTTTTGACATACCGTTTACCTCCTTCCGTACAATACTTTAAAACACAATTTGCTTAGATATCATACCATCTTATAATGTAAAATGCAACAATAATTTTCAAAATTTGTACAGGGAATGCGCTGTACATAGAAATCGCATTCTGCTGTTACAAAAGGATATTTGATAGATGAATGGAATTTTCACATAACGAAGCGGTTTCAGGAAAGATAAGGGCTTATACAGGTGGATCGGGAATACTGTGACGATGATGTGATATAAGCACACCGGAGGTAATTCCTTCCAAATTAACAGCTCTTTTTTTATCTCCCACAAAAACTTAAGAATTTCATGCGGAAATAAAATTGCATGTTCTCTTACTTTCTTATATAATTAAGCTGATAAACTTTGTATGAAAAGGGAATGTGATGATATGAAGAGAAAAATGATTGCGGGTATTGCACTTCTTCTCTGCGGCAGTGTTCTGCTGCAGCAGGGCTTTGTCGGTGCACAGAATACGACAGAAAAAGAACCAGAAGCTGTTTCCTCCAGACTTCCGGAGAATCATGTGTTTAAGAGAATCGATGAAAACGGTAAAATCATCATTGAGGATACTGCCAAGCTGGAGGCTGAAACCAAAAAGGAGCAGGCGGCTCGTGAAAATATGGCAAAGGTAAAAGGGATTGGTAGCGCCAGAGATATCAAATATGGGGTTGTTAACTTCAAAACGAAGTCAGATTCCGGGAAAAACACCAGCTATACAGAGGTGGGCACTGGCTATACCGGCTATACCAATGGATATTATGCTGCAGATGGGGCGTTTCTTGGCTATGCAAACAATGGTACCAAGGTGAAGTTTATGCTGGCCGGTGTTGTCGGTCTGGTGGACGCCGATGAGGTAGAAATTCTGGACTATGAGGATGAGGACAAGGTACAATCTGTAAACTACTACATATGCAAGAATGGAAATATCTATCATTCCATTACGCTGAATATCCGTCAGCCTTACTATACGAGTACAGCAATGGTCGGCAAGCAGCAGAGCTATATGAAGAGCAATACGGTATACTACAGCTATGACGGGCATTATTTCTATACGACCTATCAGAAGATGATTGATGATTATAAGGCGAACACAAGGAAAAATTCCATCAATGCGTCACAGCCGTATTATAATTATTATCAATATGTATCATCACGTACAAAAACGAGCTTTACTGCCAGTGATATAAACGGCTATGTAAAAGACTATCTGGGAGCAAATTATACATCAAGCAACACCAAAATGTATGGAATGGGTAAATTTTTTATACAATATCAAAATACATACGGCGCCTACGCACTGGCATCCTTTGGCGTTGCCGTCAATGAGAGTGCATTCGGTACCAGCTCCATCGCGTTAAGCAAGAACAATCTGTTCGGGCACAATGCGGTGGACTCCGATCCCGGATTGGCGAACGGCTATTCATCGCCGCAAAACAGTATTCTGGATCATGATAAATACTATGTGAATCTGTGGTACTCCACGCCGAAATATTCAACCTATCACGGGGCATTCCTTGGAGACAAGGCAAGTGGTATGAATGTATCCTATGCTTCGGATCCATACTGGGGTGAAAGTGCAGCACACTGGATGTGGCAGCTGGATGAATATGTCAGTGGAAAAAGTGATGCGGGCTCCAAAAAGCTGGTCTTCAAGGATCAGGGGGCAATCAATATCCGCAAGGAAGCGACAACCTCCTCAGCAAACCTGTATACCACACCGAAAAATGGAAATATGTCCTTTAACATTCTCGGAAAGGTAAAGGGAGAAGCCGTAAGCGGAAGTACAGACTGGTATAAAATACAGCTGGATGTACCGATGAACAATGCGAGAACGGCGATTGATTACTCCGGGAACAGCTATAATTTCGGGAATAGCTACGGCTATGTACACAGCTCTCTACTGTCTGAAAACGGCTATACAAGCGATTCCTCCGGTGGAAGTGACTCCGGCAACAGCAACACTGCCTATAAGCTGGGGGATGTCAATAACGATGGGAAAATTAGCTCGATGGACTATGTTTTGGTCAAAAATCATATTTTGAATATCAAAAAGCTGAATGGAAAGGCTGCAATCGCCGCAGATGTTAATAAAGATGGTAAAATTAGTTCTATGGATTATGTTTTAATTAAAAATCACATTCTGGGCATAAAGAAAATTACAGAGTAAGGAGTGTTTGCATGGATATAAAAAAGTTATGTATAGGAGGAGTAGCTACATTTCTGATATTGGAATTGATTCCAATCAAGGCGAGCAGTGTCGCTCCTGGAGAAGGATTTAGCGTTTCAGTATCTTGTGGGAATGTAGAAGGTACTGTAAATGCTTCTGCTAATAATGCGACAATCACAAGCGCAGGAAATTGGTGTGAACGGGGAGGTGTGATTGAGGTCAGTGCGGTTGCAGGCGGTGCTGGGACAGCAACTATAACCATTACTGGTATAGATGCAACAGGAAATGCAAATACAGCTAATCCAGTTGATTATAGTGGAGTGGCGATTGGCAGCACGAGTGTTAATGTTGTAGCACCTAGTAATAATATACCTTCGCAAAACCAGCAATCGAATAATAATGAACAGCAAACAGAGGAAAAAAAGCCTGAGGAAAAGAAACCGGAAGAAAAGAAGCTGTCAAGCAATGCCAATCTGGCAAGCCTGAGTATCTCTCAGGGAACACTGAGTCCGAAATTCTCAGCATCCAAGACAGAGTACACGGTAAATCTGAACGGGGATGTTTCCAGTATCAAGGTAAATGCGACTGCGGCAGACAGCAAGGCTATCGTATATGGAACGGGAACCAAAACCTTAAAGCCCGGAAAAAACACAATATCCATCAGTGTAGCGGCAGAGGATGGAAGCACCAAGGAGTATACGATCACAGTTAATGTCGATGAAACACCGCTTGTATACGTAACCTACAATGGAACAAAGCTTGGCTTTGTCCGCAGTCTGGATGGCGTTAATAAGCCTGCAAAATCCTTTGAAGCTGTGAAAATCAAGGTGGATGGCAAGGAAGTCAAGGCATGGAAGAGCAACCTGTTAAAGAAAACGGTCGTCTATCTGCAGGATGATAAAACAAAGGAAAAGAATTATTATATATACAATACAGATACAAATACAGTAGAGACTATGCTGCGCCCGATGGCTCTATTGGGAAACAATGTATTTATCGTAGATGTACCAAAGAATCTCCAGACGCGCGAAGGGATGACTTTCACAACGGTGAAAATCGATAAATATGAGCTGAACGGCTGGACCTTCAAGGATGCAGCCTTTGAAAATTACGCATTGCTTTATGTCATGGATGAAAAAGGCAACATGGTATATTACCAGTATGAAGCTACGGAAAAAACACTGCAGCTGTATTCCGGTGCCGCGACGATACCACAGACTGCCTATGATCAGTATCGCAAGGATGTTGATGCGTCACTGAAAAAGCATAAGCTCGTTATTTATGGGTTGGCCGGCGGCTGTGTGGTGCTTGCAGGATTGAGTGCATTTTTCTTCTTTCGTAAGAAAAAAACGGTGAAATATCAGAAACGAGCAATCTCCGGATCAAGAAGAGATGCGGAGGCAGACGCTTTGAGAAACATATCTGACGACAATTAAGAGAGGGAAAACCTCTCTTTATTTTAACCTTTGTGCACCTCTTTGAAAAAAAAGAAAAAATTTATGAGAAATCCTTGGAAATGGTTTTTAAACCGCTTAAATTATGATATCATATATGAGTATAAATGTACGCCGAAGGCTGGCTTAGCCAGTGTGGGTAAGGAGGTAACCTTATGAACAAAAAGGAAATATATGCCTCGATAGAAGTAGCGGATCATGAAGTACGCCTGGTTGTCGGTGAATTTTATGAAACGCGGTTTAATATTCTAAGAGTGGAAAAAGCTCCCATACAGGGAATTGAAAAACAGAAAATCATGGATGAACAGAATGTTGTAAACGGCATTATCAAGGCCAAGAAGCAGGCTGAGGATGCACTCGGATATCACATCGAGCGGGTTCTTGCGGCAATCCCTTCTGTCAACGTACAGCGTCATAACAAAAAGGTAAGCGTTGTGCCGGAGGCCAGCAGCAAACGCATTCGTCTGAGTGACATTCAAAAGGGGTTGAATGAAGCAGTCAGCTTTAAACCGGATCCACAGCTGGAGCTGGTCAATATCGGCTGCGTCAAATACATAACAAACGGTATCACTTCCAGAAAAATGCCGATCGATGAAACAGCAGAGGTTCTGATCATGAATGTCGATCTGCTGTATGCGGATAAAGAGGTTGTATATGCCTATGCGCGCTGCATTGAAAAAGCAGGACTGGAAATTCTGGATGTATGTCTGGATTCCTATGCCATGGCCAATGAAGCAGCGGTATTTGAACAGACGGTTGATAAATATGTCATACAGATTGACCTTGCAAGAGATCATACGACGCTTTCCCTGTTTACACATGGTAAGCTGGTGAATTGTGAGGTATTAGAGGATGGATACGGTGTATGGCTGCGCGATCTTATCGAACAGTATCACCTGAGCAGCAATGTAAGCTATCGACTGGCTCAGAATACCTGTACCTTTGATGCGGAAAATGCAAAGGATCAGATCATCTATATTTGGTCACAATCCGGTGAACAGAAGCAGATCAGCGAAAAGCAGGCGTGTGAAGCCATTGTTCCCTATGTAAAGGACTGGTTGAATATGATAAACGAAACCTGTGCTCCGATCATAGAGAGCGGCGATGTGCGCTATCTGCTAAGCGGTGAGGGCTGTGAAATTCCTTCCCTTCAGCAGCTGCTGCGCTATCTGAATGCACCTGCACAGATTTATGTTCCACAGACCATCGGTGTCCGTGAATGTTCCTATGTAACCTGTCTGGGCTTGTTTTACAGCTGGAGGGAACAGATGGCAATCCGCAGAGATGAGCGTGTCTGCTGCAATCCGCAGGAAGTGGAAGAAACCATGGATACGGTTACGAAGAAAAGCTCCGTCGATGAAGAGGGCGGATTTACAAGAAAACTGAAAAGCATTCTGTTAAGCGATAAATAAAAAGAGAGAGCGAGGAATAACGATGAGCGATTTACAGTTTGAACAGGTAGCAAATATTAAAGTATTTGGAATTGGCGGTGGCGGCTGCAATGCCGTGAACCGCATGGTTTCCGAAGGTGTCAAGGGTGTGGAATTTTATGTGGCAAACACAGATCTTCAGGCACTGAATATTTCTCCTGTTGAAAATAAAATTGTCCTTGGACGGGAAGTGACCAAGGGGCTGGGTGCCGGTGCGAATCCGGAAATGGGAAGACGTGCTGCCCAGGAAAATGAAAATGAAATTCGTGAAGCCATCAAGGGAAGCGATATGGTGTTTATCACCACAGGGCTTGGAGGAGGAACCGGGACCGGTGCTGCTCCGATGTTTGCGAAAATTGCAAAGGAAGAAGGGGCATTGACGGTAGGTATCGTTACAAAGCCGTTCACCTTTGAAGGAAAGAAGAGAATGAATTCTGCTGAGGATGGCCTTGCTGAGCTGAAGCAGTATGTCGATTCGTTGATTATCGTATCCAACAACAATCTGATTGAAGTCATTGGACGTCGTCCGCTGACCGAGGCTTTCCAGGCGGCAGATAATGTGCTGCGGCAGGGTGTGCAGACGATTACCGATTTGATTGCTGTTCCTGCACTGATCAACCTGGACTTTGCAGATGTGCGCACCATTATGGAAAATCAGGGCTCTGCACTGATTGGAATCGGTATGGCAGAGGGGGAAGACAAAGCCCGTGCTGCAGCTGAAAAAGCAATTCAGTCTCCCTTACTGGAGGCACAGATTACCGGAGCGAGCAATGCCATCGTCAATATCACCGGTGGGGAATCCATTACACTGTTTGACGCAGAGGATGCCATGGCGCTTGTACGGGAAGCTGCAGGCAATGACATCGATGCGATTTTCGGTGTTGCGATCAACGAAAAGCTTGGTGATTCCATCATCGTAACCGTTATTGCGACCGGATTCGATAAGGAAGAGGAAGAAGAGGAAGAAATTCCAGCAGCATCTGCATTTACACAGCCGGTTTCCCGGCCAAGTGCAAGAGTGCAGACTGAGGAAAAGCCACGGTATCAGGAATTGGAAGAAGATGACCGTGAAGGCATCCCATCCTTTTTCTCCCGTCGCTAGCGATCATGATATTTTATTATATTGATGACAGCATGCTGGCAAGAAATGAATTTGCCACAGCTGTTCTGCATCGTTTTGAATGCTGGATGGAGCATCATCCGGCAGACCTTGTGCTGGTAAGCACAGCACAAAAGGATAATCCGCAGCTGGAGCATTTTATTGATGCCATGAAGCACACGACCGTACTTGCCAGTCCTGCACAATTTGAATTTCAGGGAATTCGCGGAGATCTTCGCAATGGTTTTCTCTGTGTTGAGGGCTTTTCCGAGATGCAGAGCTTCAGTGGCTCCTTTGTAGCCTATGACACGAAGCGTGCTGTTTGCGAACGTATCTATCTGGAGCTGTTTATGGAGCATGATACATCCGATATGGACAGCTTTGTGGAGGAACTAGAAGAAATGCTGAGTGAAAAGCTGCAGATGCTCCAGAAAAAGAAATCTATCCTGAGCTGAATACGAGGACATGTTATTGTGACTGTCCTTTTTTTATGCGGAAGCTTTCAGGAAATAGCGATAGCTAAGGGATGAGTGCCGGACAGTTGAAGGCTGACAAGCCCACATGGCCTTTCCTCTTTCAGAACAAAGGATAAAGGCAGGTGGTTTAAGCATTGCTCGTAACCTTTTTTCCTCTTATGGGTTTCCATCCGCTTCATGTACAGGAGGGGCTGCCCCCATGAGCTTCCTTATTCCTGTCTGTTTCACAGAGGTTTTGTCGAAGCACACATATATCCTGTCTGCGCACATACATTGTGGTAGTGAAGGAGGGTGTATATGCCTTATCGAATGAACATACAGGAGGTAGTTCAGGAAACCTACAGTGACCTGGATAAGGGGCTGAGTGAACAGGAAGCTGCCGCCAGACTCCGGGACCAGGGGAAAAATGAGCTGCTGAAGAAGAAAAAGGAAACTGTCTTCCAGATGTTTCTGGAACAGTTTCAGGATCCGATGGTAATTATATTGATTATCGGAGCAATCGTATCGGTATTTTTAAAGGAGTACATTGACGCATCCATCATTCTGACCGTAATTATTCTGAATGCCATCATCGGCGTTGTACAGGAATTCAAGGCAGAAAAAGCAATCGATGCACTGGAAAAGCTGTCCACACCAAAGGCCTTTGTTGTCAGAGAGGGCTTTCTCAAGGAAATTGATTCCAAGGAGCTGGTCGTTGGCGATCTGGTGGAGCTGGAAGTGGGAGGATACATACCGGCCGATATGCGTCTGGTGTCATCCGTTAATCTGAAGGTGGAGGAAAGTACACTGACAGGAGAAAGTGAAGCGGTGGAAAAGGATGCGGCCCTGGTATATGATGAGGAAATCAATATCTCCGATCAGAGAAACATGGTCTTTATGTCCACCTATGTTACATATGGAAAGGCCAGAGGCATTGTCGTACGCACCGGTATGAGCAGTGAGGTTGGAAAGATTGCACGGATGCTGGATGAAACCAAAGAGGATATGACACCGCTGCAGGTGCGTCTTGCCCATTTGTCTAAAATATTGGGAATCGGCTCTGTAGGCATCTGTATTGCCATGTTTGTGGTTGCTGTATTGCAAGGAAGAGACCTCTTTGATATGCTGCTGCTTTCGATTTCACTTGCTGTCGCTGCCATACCGGAGGGACTTCCTGCTGTCGTTACCATCGTACTTGCACTTGGTGTTCAGGTGATGAGCCGCAACAATGCCATTATCCGAAAGCTGCATGCAGTGGAAACACTGGGCTCTGTCAGTGTCATCTGTTCGGATAAGACAGGAACGCTGACACAGAATAAAATGCATGTGGTATCCTCTTATGCAAATGGTGCCCTGCAAACCCGCAGTGAGGAGCTGCTGCGCGGCTTCTGTTTATGCAACAATGCAACCGTGCAGAAGGAGGAAATTCTTGGAGAGCCTACCGAAGCTGCTTTGCTGGCGTTTTGCGAAGATAACGGTATGCATAAGGATGCAGAGGACCTATCCTATGTGAGAGTGAATGAAATCAGCTTTGATTCCACGCGTAAGCTCATGACAACGATTCATCAGCACGGCAAAGAGTACGTGGCATTCACCAAGGGTGCCTTGGAAAAGGTGCTGGACCTATGTACACAGGTGCGCATGGATGGCACAACCGTGCGTATGAGCAGCTATGAGAAAAACCGCATACTGGAAGCAAGCAAAAAGGTCAGCAGCGATGCACAGCGTGTTCTTGCTCTGGCTGTTCGTACGCTGAAAAGTCCGCATGAAAGTGCTGTGGAAAGCAAAATGACCTTCATCGGCTTTGCCGGCTTAATCGATCCACCTCGCGAGGAGGTGCGGGATTCCATCAGGCTGTGCCACAAGGCAGGTATTCAGGTTGTTATGATTACGGGTGATCATCCGCTCACTGCCTTTGCCATTGCCCGCAATCTGGGAATCGCCAAACATGAACAGCAGGTGATTACCGGAAAAGAGCTGGATGAAATGAATGAGGAAGCATTGGCACAGCATGTACAGAGCTATTGCGTATATGCCCGGGTAACACCGGAGCATAAGGTTCGTATCGTCAATGCATTTAAAAAGCATCAGCTTGTCGTTGCCATGTCAGGAGACGGCGTGAATGATGCACCGAGTTTGAAAAATGCAGATATCGGTATCGCTATGGGAAAAACAGGAACCGATGTATGCAAGCAGGCCTCTGATATGATTCTTGCGGATGATAACTTCGCAACGATTGTCGAGGCAGTGGAGCAGGGAAGAAATATTTATCTGAATATTCAGAAGGCAGTGCTTTATCTTCTAAGCTGCAATCTTGGTGAAATCATGTCGCTGTTTCTTGCTATTGTCTTTATGCCGCATGTGGTCTCCACCTTATCTGCCATACAGATTCTATGGGTCAATCTGGTGACGGATGCCTTTCCGGCTCTGGCACTAGGCGTGGATCCGATGGATAAATTCATCATGGAAGAAAAACCGCGGGATCGCCAAGAGAGTCTGTTTGCGCACGGCGGTATGATATTCACGATTATGAACGGTATGTTCATCGGTACGATTACCCTGGTTGCGTTCCGTAACGGTCTGGATGTCAGTCCTGCCAAGGCACAGACCATGGCCTTCATGGTATTATCGATTTCTCAGCTGTTTCATGCATTGAATCTGCGTTCCCGTACGCATTCCATACGGGAGGTTGGAATCATGCAGAACAAATGGCTGATTCTGACGATGGTGTTTGGTATCACATTGCAGATTGCGGTATGCCAGCTGCCAATCTTCAATATGCTGCTGAAAACTGTTCCACTGGATTTGACCTCCTGGACAATGGTTCTCGGCATGTCCTTCAGTATTATCCTTATCAATGAAATCAGCAAGTGGATAGCCAAAGAGAGGTAGCATGTTTGCCCCGAAATATGGTATACTACTCCTGTTGACCATTGGCAGGTACATATGACTCTGGTCCTGTGTGCCTGCTTTTTCTATGGTCTTTTTGAAAAGGAGTAGATGTATGAAGCATTTTGAAGAACATGTCGAGGACATTTCTCTCATTCTGGACGAAGAGGAATGCTCGGATACAAAGCAAACAGATATGATTCTGGATGTCGGGGATCGTCCACCGCTGCTGCAATGGCTGTTTCTGAGCTTTCAGCACGTATTTGCAATGTTTGGGGCAACAATCCTGGTACCGACGCTGACAGGCTTGCCTGTTTCGGTAGCACTTTTTGCAAGCGGTGTGGGAACGCTGATTTATACGTTTGTGACTAAGCGCAAGGTTCCGGTATATCTGGGAAGCTCCTTCGCCTATATCAGCGCAGTGGTAATCGCAATCAAGGCGATGGGTGGCAGCGTGGATGCTGCACAGACCGGGCTGATGCTGGTTGGTGTGATCTATGTAGTCGTTGCATTGATCGTACGCGTTATCGGAAAGGAATGGATCGATAAGCTGCTGCCGCCAATCGTTATCGGCCCAATGATCGCGGTAATCGGATTGGGGCTTGCGGCGAATGCTGTCGGTAATGCCCAATTCATAAAGGATGGGGATCCCCGTGCCATGATCGTCGCAATCGTCACCTTTTTGATTGCGGCCTTGATTTCCACAAAGGCGAAGGGGTTTTTCAAAATAATCCCGTTTCTGATTGCCATTCTCGGTGGCTACGTGTTATCCCTATGTCTGGGACTGGTTGATTTTCAGGCGGTCGTGGATGCCAAATGGCTGTCCTTTCCTGATTTTATCCTGCCCTTTAAAGTTGGAAATTTCCGCACCTATAACTTGTATTTTGGTCCGGAAACGCTTGCGATTCTGCCGGTTGCACTGGTTACGATTTCTGAGCATATCGGAGATCATACGGTACTTGGGAAAATCTGTGGACGCAATTTCCTAAAGGACCCGGGCTTGGAGCGTACACTGATGGGGGATGGAATCGCAACCGCGGTTTCTGCCTTCCTTGGAGGTCCGGCGAATACGACCTACGGAGAGAATACCGGTGTGATCGGTATGACAAAAATAAGCAGTGTTTATGTGACAGGCGGGGCTGCCTGTATCGCGATTCTGCTGTCCTGCGTTGGTAAGATTTCCGCCTTTATCTCAACGATCCCTGCCTGCGTATTGGGTGGTATGAGTATTCTTTTATACGGGGTCATTGCCAGCAACGGCCTGCGTGTCCTTGTCGATAATAAAATTGATTTTGGAAAGCAGCGCAATCTGGTTATCGCCTCTGCCATGCTCGTCATCGGTCTTGGCGGTGCCATACTTCCTGTGGGAAGCTTCATGACCCTTTCGGGAACCGCATTATCTGCGCTTGTCGGTATCATCTTGAATCTGATTCTGCCAAAAGCGTCTTAATTCTTGAGAACAACCAAGCAGTATATGAAAGAAGATGAATTCCTGAACATACGGGATTTATCTTTTTTTCATACAATGCATAAACCTAATAAAAATTCTTATTTAGGATACAGATATAACATGAATTACGCTATAATTATGCTATGGACGAGGAAATAAAAAAGGCTTTGACACCAAAGGAAGCAAAAAAAGAGAAGATGAGAAGAAAACGGCAGTTGCGAAAGGAACGGGAAATACGAAAATTTTGCAAAGACACGGCAAACGAGGAGCTGCTGTTTCGCTTCATGAAAGCATATTCCATGAATGAAAGCATGGCGCTGAAGACACTGAATGAGTACCATATTGAAATAACCCGGCAACAGATTGCGTACGCAAGGAAAAAGAAGAAGGAAATTCAGGCAAGCAACAAAAGGAAGAGAATGCTAAAGAAAGAGCGAAAGCAACGGTTATTGCAGGAGAGGGAATACCAGGCATATAAAGCGGATGTCTGTTTGCGTTTCATAGAGACGGGGCAGATCGATACACTGGAGGAATCTGAGATTATCAGGGAAGAATTTTTTTAAAGGAGAAGAGAATGCAGTTTAAACGAATTTATGTGGAAATAACGAATACATGCAATCTGTCCTGCAGCTTCTGCATACAAAATCAAAGAAAGCCCCGCAGGATGTCAGTTGCGGAATTTTCACATGTCATCAGAGAAATCAAGCCATATACCAAGCACGTGTATCTTCATGTGCTGGGAGAACCACTTTCCCATCCGGATCTGGGGGCGTTTTTACAGATTTGTGATGAGCAGGGAATGCAGGTAAATCTGACAACGAACGGCACCCTGCTGAAAACATGCCGGGATGTTCTCATGAACAGCAGACTGCGGCAGGTCAATGTATCTTTGCATAGCTTTCCCGAGCATGAACAGCCGCAATATCTGAAGCATGTCTTCTCTGTGTGTGAGGAGCTTGCCCAGCGTGGTGTACATATCAGCTATCGCTTGTGGAGTGTACAAAATGGCAGGCTGTCCGATGAAAGCACAAGGCTTCTTCAGCAGCTGGCACAGCATTATCACATACCGCATCCGCAGGAATTTGAAAAGCGTATGCGTCTGGATGTGGGAGACCATCTGCATCTAAATATGGAATCGGTGTTTCAATGGCCGTCCTTGCAGCATCCGTATGTATCCGATTACGGGCGATGTCTTGGGATGATGCAGATGTGTGCGATTCTGAGTGATGGAACTGTTGTACCCTGCTGTCTGGATTCCAAAGGAGATACAGCACTGGGAAATATATTTACACAGTCGTTTTCCTCTATACTTTGCAGTGAGCGCGTTATACAGATGAAAGCGGGCTTTGCACAGCATAAAGTCGTGGAGGAGCTGTGTAAGCATTGCAGCTACCGGCTGCGCTTCACAGAAAAAAAGAGAGTAGAAAAAAGTGTATGAAAGAAGAAAGTATTAGAGAATTCTCATTTTTTCAACAGTATGTCACGGAATTGAGCGAGTCGGGTATTGCGATGAAGGCTGCAGAAGCTTGCATAATGAAGGAGCTGCTGGAAGCGGATAAACAGCTTCCGGAATGAGAGCTTTTGACCAATTCTTCGTTTGTGGAATTCATTATGATGAACATTGTTAAAGATGTAGCACATGAGGAAAAGGACATCCCCCTTTCCTGAGTAATGGAAACCATAGAGGAGCTGGCGTCTACAAACACCGAAGAAGAAGCGCTTCCGTTGATTACAGAATTTGTTATGAATCTTAGAAGGCTTGTAAAGAAAAAGAGAACACGGAATATCCGCAAGCTTACAACTACAGATAGAAACTATCATGAGATTGAAAATCTGCTGAGTGAATTGGATCTGCATTTGATGAATGCAAGTTCCTATCCATGGTCACAGGCCCTGCTTGTGGATATTTTGAGAAATGTGGATCTGGATTCAATAACGAAAGGAAATTATGAACGCGCCTATGCGGATATTTAGGAAATGCGTGAGGAACAGGAAGCCTGTGATGCCTGTTATAATCGTTTAATAAAACACTATTCTGAAGATGCCAACATCTTATATGGATGGCTTTCTCAAACGTGGATGCGCAAGGACTATGATGCCTGCTATGATATGATCAAACGTGGGCTACAGCTGCTGGATAGCTTTTTTCAGGAGATGTTTTTGGATATTGCACGGGATATCGCAGAACAAACCGGTGATGACAGTGCCTATGTGCAATGGAAAAAGCAATATGGGAAGAAGAATATATATAAACAAAATTTGACGGGTACCCAGGGAAATAAAATACAGCTGCCACTGGATATCCGCGCCTATACGGACGCAAAGCCCAATCAACCGTGTCCCTGCGGTAGCGGGAAGAAATTCAAGGCGTGCTGTAAAAAAATACCGGATAAAACAGAGGCATAGGGTGTATGAATATACTTGTAGGAACAACCAACAGAAACAAGGTACAATCTGTACAGCGTTATCTGCAGGCATATGACGTGCATCTTGTGACACCACAGGATTTACAGCTTCATGTAAGGATTGAAGAGGATGGTGCGACACCGATTGAAAATGCAAAGATCAAGGCACTTGCCTATTATCGCTCTGCCCGTATACCGACCGTTGCTTTCGACAGTGGTCTGTATTTCCTCGATTTGAAAGAGGATGACCCGCTGCAGCCGAAAACATACGTTCGTCGTGTACAGGGGAGAGAATTAAACGATGAGGAAATGATCAGCTATTATTGCGGAATAGCCGCAGACTTCGGGGGACGCCTGCTTTCCGCCTACCGTAACGGGGTTTGCGTTGTGTACGATGAACAGCACATTTATACGTATATGGAGGATATGGAAACGGCAAGAGACTTCGCCTTTTATCTCTGCGACACGCCGCATGAACAGCGTACACCGGGATGGCCGCTTGATTCTATTTCTATCGATGCAAAAACGATGAAGTATTTTCATGATATGGCGGATGCAGAGTATGCAACTGCAGGGGAGGATGAAAAACGACTTTCCTCGTATAGAAATATGCTGGTATTTTATCGTAGGGCATTCCATCTGGAAGAGACATCCTAACACCTGTTTTCCCAAGGGAAGGCTGTTTATCACATCAGAAAAAGGAAATTGTTCATCCTTTTTGCTTTCCGGTTATAAAGAATACCAGATTCATGATATAATAACACTCGAAAAAGGATGCGTGGACATGGAATTAAAAGCATTGCGTATATCAGAAAAAAAGGCAGAGGTTCTTCATAGTATGCAGATTATGCAGGCAGAGGATCTTTTAACCTGTTATCCGTTTCGGTATGAAAATCTGGAGGCAAAGCCCCGGGATACATGGGAAAAGGAAGACAGGATTATCCTTGAAGCTGTTATTGTAAACCGGGCAAGGGTGATCCGCTTCAAGGGAAAACAGAGTGTTACCCGCTTTAAGGTAATGCTGGAGGATGAGGAATTTGATGTTTCTCTGTTTAACCGTCCCTGGGTATCGGCCTTTACCATAGGGAAAATGATTACCATTATCGGAAAATATGATGGCGGTAGCCGGATCACTGCGCTGCAGTATAATTTTAAGCCGATGCGGGCACAGCTGGGGATTCATCCGGTATATAATGTTCGCGAGGGCATTACCCAGAAGGAGCTTGTTCGCTATATCGATAAGGCATGGCAGGCTTTGCAGGATCAGATTCCAGATGTGATTCCAAAGCCGTATCTGGAGAAGTATCGTCTGATCCCCAGAAGGCAGGCTTTGTATTTCATTCATCACCCAGCCAGTATGGAGGCGGTGAAGCAGAGTTTACGTCATTTGAAATATGAGGAATTTCTGAAATTCCAGCTAAGTATGCAGGCATTAAAGGCAAGGGATACAGAAATGGTCCAAGGGAGTGCCAAACAGTTTTCGATGGAGGACGTCATGGATTTAAAGCATGCCCTGAGCTTTAACCTGACCGATGACCAGAACAAGGTCATTGAGGAGATCTTACAGGATCTATCCAGTGACAAGGTGATGTATCGCATGGTACAGGGGGATGTCGGCTGTGGAAAGACGATGGTGGCGGCCTTTGGATTATATGCCTGTGTTTTAGCACATAAGCAGGCGGTCTTCATGGCACCCACGGAAATTCTTGCCAAGCAGCATCTCGCAAATCTGCAGCGATTGTTTGCGGACTTTGATATCACCGTTGACGTACTGTATTCCAGTCTGAAGCCGGTACAGAAGCGGGCGGTGCTGGAGCGATTGAAGCATAATGAAATCGATATTCTCGTTGGTACGCACGCACTGTTTCAGGATGATGTGGAATACTACGATTTGGGCATGGTGGTAGCGGATGAGCAGCACCGTTTCGGTGTTGCCCAGCGAAAGAGAATGCTGGAAAAGGGAGAGAAGGTTGATTTTCTGTTGATGAGTGCGACGCCGATTCCCCGTACACTGGCGATTTCTCTATATGGCGATATGGATGTGTCTACGATTCAGGAGCTGCCCAAGGGACGCTCTGCGGTAACGACAAAGCTGATTTCCAGCCGCTCGATGAGCCCAATTCTGGAAACCGTGCTGGAAAAAATAGACGAGGGAGATCAGTGCTATGTGGTCTGCCCAGCGATTGAGAAAAATGAGGATATGGATATGCGCAATGTGACGGATATCTATGAGGGGATGTGCGCATCTTTGGGACGGCGGTATCGCATTGCCCTGCTGCATGGAAAAATGAATACACAGGAGAAGGATGATGTCATGGAGCGCTTCCTGCGCAAGGAAGTCGATATTCTGGTTTCCACAACGGTGATTGAGGTTGGTGTGGATGTAAAGGATGCCAATATCATGGTGATTTACGATGCACACCGCTTCGGACTCTCACAGATACATCAGCTGCGCGGCAGAGTCGGAAGAGGAACGCGTCCCGGGTATTGTTATTTGTTAAGCAGTACAAAGGATCCGGATTCCCTGCAGCGCTTAAAAATCTGTGAACAGACAAGAGACGGCTTTGCGATAGCCCGTGCGGACCTGCAGCTCAGAGGCCCCGGCGATATTCTGGGAACCAGACAAAGTGGTGTTCCGGGCTTTATTCTGGGCGATGTGATTCAGGATGCCAATATTCTGGAGGTTGCGCGTGCAGATGCTGCGGAAATTCTTGCTCATCTGGATACAATCGGCTATGAAGAGATAAAAATGTATGTCGAGCATACAGTTGGGAGTGCGACATACCTCGATTAGTGGTATAATATACAGGAAAATAAGAGGAGATACTACGTAATGGATACAATATTTGAATGGTTAAAGGAGCGCAATATCGCGTATTCCGATAAGAAGCTGATTACACAGGCACTTGTGCATTCTTCCTATGTGAATGAGCATAAGTCCTATGCACATGATAATGAGCGTCTGGAGTTTATGGGGGATGCTGTATTGCAGCTGTGGACAACAAAGAAGCTGTTTCTGCTGGAGCCGGAGCTGAGCGAAGGGCAGATGACGACACTTCGTGCACAGCTTGTCTGCGAGGAGGCACTGGCGGAATACAACCGGCAGCTGGGTCTTGGGAAATATCTGATGCTTGGCGTTGGTGAGGAAAAGACAGGCGGAAGACAGCGGGATTCCATTCTGGCGGATATGTTTGAGGCACTGCTTGGTGCAGTGTTCCTGGATCAGGGGATGGAGGCAATCAACATCATTTTATCTGCGGTCGTTACGCCTGCCATCAGTCGCCCGAAGAGTGAAAAGGTGATTGATTATAAGACGAAGCTGCAGGAATACATACAGTCGGATTCCCGCAAGACCGTGCATTATGAAACCGTAAATGTTTCCGGTCCGAGCAACAAGCCGGAATTTGAGGTTATCGTCATGCTGGACGATATCAATCTGGGACGTGGTAAGGGCTTCTCAAAGAAGCGGGCGGAACAGATGGCGGCCAAGGATGCCTTTGAAAAAATGGTGAAATAGCAGGTAAGAGCCTATTTCATCTTGCTATCTGTAAGCGTCATTTTAAACAGGCTCTTTTTCCAGGACTCTATGTCTGCAGTTCAAATAAAATCAGAAACGCAAAGAGACACTTTTCGTCAGTATAAACGAAAGCCATGTGCTGTTATAGATATGGCTTTTTTTACTGTCAGGAGTGCGGACTCTGAAATGCTGAGAAGCAGGATCATTGAAGAAATTTACGGATTGAAGGTTCAAAAGACAAGGGTGTTGAATCCGGAGCTGTTACCGGAAGTCTTTTTTGGAAAACGAGCGGTGCTGGATGTTGTGTTGGAGGATGAGACAGGTCATTTTTATGATTTGGAAATGCAGGTATCCGGATACACGAGGGAGGAACAGCTGCGTTTTCAACAGTATGGCTACCGCCTGGTCGGCAGACAGCTGAAGCAGGGGGATGATTACACAAGGCTGAAGCCGTTTTACCAGATCATTTTTCTGAATTGCAGACCAAACGATACAGGACGTATGATCCGTCATTACACGGTAAAGGATGAGGATAACCGGGAGGAGCAAAACGGTACGCTGCATCGAGCGATTGTATTTTTACCGCTGATCAGACAGCGCATCAGGGAAGTGGGAGGCGTAGAAAACCTGACAGAGTTTGAAACCTTCTGCTATGTACTTGCATATAATCCGGATGATGTTATACTAAACATGAAGAGAAGGATGGTGAAGGTTGCTGTGGAAAAATATAATGAAATGCGAGAGGATGGTCCGTTATTCAGCTGGGCGGAATCGATAGAATTTGCGCAGCGTGCAGTAGACGCCAATCTGAAGGAGCAAACAGCTGAAGCTGAAAGGGGAGGCTTTGAAAAAGGCCAAGAAAAAGGTGAGGAAAAAGGAAAAAAAGCATTCCTGAAATCACAAATAGCATACAAATATGGGATCGAGGATGATTGGGTAGACACACTGTCAAATCATCAGATTGAGGATGCAAGTATTCGGATTCTGGAATGTGATACGTATCGTGATTTAAAAGGCAAGATGGAGAATAAGGAAATAAGGAAGCAAAATAAGTAGACTATATGAAGTCTGCAAGAAGCTGTATGTACATATCCAATGTAGGGAAGCGATTGTTCCTATCCATCGCTTCCTTTTTCATTTCAGGGCGTTCCTGCTGTTTTTACAGCCGTATATATTTCTGTGCAGAAATAGCGCATATGCAAAAAATGCAAGATAGAAATGAAAACGGTATCTTTTTTCATTTACGGATGGGGAAACTCATGTTATAATTCAGTTGCAGTGGTATATACCACTAAGGAGGACGAGATGAAAAAAGATCTTGTGAAAATCGTGACGATAGGAGGCGGCTCCTCTTATACGCCCGAGCTTGTCGAAGGATTTATTCGACGCTACCATGAACTTCCAGTCGGTGAATTATGGCTGGTCGATATCGAAGAAGGACGAGAAAAGCTGGAAATCGTCGGTGCTCTCGCTCAGCGCATGGTGAAAAAGGCAGGTTTGCCGATGAAGGTGATTCTTTCCTATGATCGTAAGGCTGCCTTAAAGGATGCGGATTTTGTAACGACACAGATGCGCATCGGACGTTTGCCGGCACGAGTTCTGGATGAACGGATTCCCCTGTCCCATGGGATGATCGGACAGGAAACCAATGGTGCAGGAGGTATGTTTAAGGCGTTTCGTACCATTCCGGTGATACTGGATATCGTAAAGGATATGCAGACGCTTTGTCCAAACGCATGGATGATCAACTTCACGAATCCGGCAGGTATGGTCACGGAAGCCGTACTACGCTATACGGATTTCAAAAAGGTGATTGGATTGTGTAATGTCCCTGTCAATATGGTCGCAGGTATTGCCAATATTCTAGGTGTAACGGAAAATCGTGTTACTATGCAGCTGCAGGGTGTGAATCACCATATCTTTGCGACAGATGTATTTCTTGACGGTGTGAGTGTTATGGATGAGGTTGTGGAGCGTTATGCGAACGTAAAGCCTGCGGATGTTCTGGCAATGAAGAATTTCATATCCCTGCCGTATTCCCCGGCCTTTATTCGCGGGCTACATGCAATTCCATGCCCGTATCATAATTATTATTTTTTCACAAAGGAACAGCTGGAGGAAGAACAGGAGCAGTTCGCAAAGGGGAATGTGCGTGGTGAGGTCGTTTCCCGTGTGGAAGAGGAGCTCTTTGAATTGTATAAGGATGAGCAGCTGGATGTAAAACCGAAGCAGCTGGAAATGCGCGGGGGTGCCAAATACAGCGACGCGGCATGCAATCTGATTGCATCCATCTATACAGATAAACGAGACATTCAATATGTGGATGTACAGAACAATGGCTGTATCAGTGATCTACCGGATGAAAGCGCTGTTGAGGTTGCCTGCATGATTACGGCAGATGGTCCAAAGCCGCTGGCTACCGGAGAAATGAAGCCGACAATTTCCGGAACGATTCATAATATCAAGGCGTTTGAGCGTATGGTCGTTGAAGCGGCAGTTACAGGAAATCGTGATTTGGCGGTAACGGCATTGAATATGAACCCACTGTGTCCAAGTGATCGTCTTGCCAACATTGTAGTAGATGAGCTGATTGAGGCACATAAGGATTATCTGCCCCAGTTTCGTGGGAAATAGCTATGAGGCTGCAGGGGAAGGACATTTATGTTCGCAATCAGACAGCGAGCAAGGTAACGGATCTATGCTTTTTGTATCCAGGGGGCGCAGCACCGCATACCGTGAAAAAGATACCGCCGCATCAGCATCAGCTGGAGTTCATTTATGATTTCAGCATAGCCGGTGCAAAGGATCTGGCGTTTTATTTTCTTGATGATGAGGATACGAAATTCATTTTTCATAAGGAGCTGGATGCAGAGCATCAGAATCAGCCGCTGTATGTTTACATAACCATACAGGATGGCAGGCGCTGTGTGCGTAAGGATCCTCATGGGAAGGAATTGTATCAGGAATAAGATACCGCATTTGCATAGCGAAACAAAAGAACACGATCTGTTTTAGATTCAGAGCGTGTTCTTTTGTTGTTTGATCAACATAGATGCAGCTGAACGATATGCTGCGTAAGGTGCAGTAGGCACAAAGAAGCATGGTTGTACAGAAGCTGCGTAAGGCAGGGAACACAGCAGGCTGCACAGCTGAAGCTTGAACGACAAAAAAGGGAAGATATCAAACAAAGCGCATTGTACACCGGGCGTAGGATTTTGCTATGTATCACTTCTGTATGCCTGAAGATAGCAGGGAAAGAAACGTGGAATCAAGATTCCGAAGCGAAAAGCCTGCTTATCTCTTTCGTGGCTCTTCTTTGCATCTCAAGTATGGGACATTTGCGTGATGATATTACTGCATCTGTTGGCTTTTGTTCAAAAAGTTGTTGACCCTATACAAATATATTGACATAGCCATCGGAAAGCATATCTCCAGCAGTGTTGATACTCCGCCATTCAACAAATACAGGAGAAGCTCAAATACGACAAGCACGGCATAAGGTCGTGCGGTTCTTTGAAAAGCAGTTAAATCTCTGGCAAGCAGCTCACACAGTATATGACAGATCAAAAGGACGTACAGAACGGTGGCTCCCATCGCAAGGCGTGTATGCCATTTCGACAGTGCAGCATGTACATAGGGGGCATAGGGAAGCAGTACGGAAACGACCATCCCCAGACAGCTGAGCAGTAACGCAAGCCGTCCCAGCCGGTTGCAGTATCCGATTGAAGTCATCCATCTTCTCGTATAGACATAAAAATACAAAGCAGCACTCGCTGCCCATAAAAGCAGATACCAGCGCATATGCAGAGCATTTCCCAGATGGGAAAGATTTTCCGAAAGCGGTCTGACAAACCACAGGGTATTGAGATTGATGATCCAGATACCTGCAATGTATAATTTTTGATGAAAGCGCATGAGCATTCTCCTTTACAGCAATCTATTATACCATTTGAAAAATGTGAAAAAATGTGAAATCATGAAATTTTTAGGAGTTTCATGTTTTTTTTACGTATTTACTAGTGTAAAAAGCAAGATGAGGTGATAAGAATGGATGCTATGTTAAAGCATATGGAAGTTCGTGACGATGGTTTTCTGGAGGTGATATTAAAGCGGGCAAAGGATTTTGATGAGTATATCTTTCAACAGATTCATAAGGATGAGCGCTGTCTGCTTTGTGTGCGTGATCCCCGCAGCAAAACCAGATTGTATTATGATACCAAAGGATATCTTACCTTGAAGGAATATTTACAGGCGCATCTGTTTGCGGAGAACGAGCTGTTGCCGTTTCTGCTGTATGTTCTGGAGGATATGGTACAGGTGAATGCCGGAAAACCGGTGTCCATGCGGCTGGAGCATGTATTTCTCAGCTATGACGGAGGTCTTTTACGCTTTCTTGTAGTTCCTCTGCTTGTGGACAACTGGCTGTTTCAAAAGGAGGAGCTGAAGCAGTTTATCAGGGATTTTCTGGATTGTGTCCGTGTAACACAGGATTTTGCGGCACTGGGATTTCTGGGGTGCTGTCTGCGTAAGGCGGACTTGACGCTCCCTCTTGTATTACAGGGACTGCATGATTTACAAAATGCACAGGCAAAGCCGCCGGGACTTCTGGAAAAGCTGTTTCATATCACAAGGGAGGAGCCGTTTCAGGTACGTGATCTGCCGGCTTTGAAAACGCTGAACGTATCGTCCCTTGCTGTCGCAGAGGAGAGCGGCGGCTATGCGCTACAGAAGGAGCTGGACAGTTCAACGCAGGAACTGCTTGCACCGGATTGCAGCTGTCTGGTGGATTTGAAATCATGGAGCAGCATCCGTGTGGATAAGGCGCAGTTTACAATCGGAAGAGCAAAGGACAATGATCTGGTGCTGCATGGTAAAACCGTATCGCAGCATCACGCCTGTATTGAGCAGGGAGTGCTGAAGGACTGCGGCAGCGCGAATGGTACGTTTGTCAATGGAGAGCGCGTGACATCCTGTGAGCTGAAGGATCAGGATGTCATACGGTTTGCGAATCTGCAGTTTCGCTGGCAGAAGGAGGAAACCGCATGAATCTGCGCTATCAACTCTGTGCCTGTCTGTATCAGGGAAGAGCCAGTGAGGTGTTTCTGGTACAGGATATCATGACATCGCAGCTGTATGCATTAAAGCGTATCGTACGGCATTCTACAGCATTTTCGGATACCTATTTGCGGGCGATCTATCAAAGAGAAGCGTGTATGCTGGGATGGCTGCAGCATGAGCGTATCCCGCATGTAGTATCCGCCTTTGAGGAGGAACAGCATCGCTGTATTCTGATGGAGTATATCCCTGGTGTTTCCCTATCGCATATCCAGGGCTGCAGCAGCGATAAAACGCGTCTGAGCTGGTGCCTGCAGCTGGGAGCGCTTTTGCAGTATCTGCATGAGCAGCAGATTGTGCATCTGGATATCAAGCCGTCCAACTTGCATTACTGGAAGGGAAACGTCTATTTACTGGATTTTGCGACCAGCCGTTTTCTGCAGGAGCAGGATGTCGCAGCCGCGGTGTCTCCCCGGCTATTCTCCTGTGGAGGCAGGCACTATAGGCTGTGATGAGCGAAGTGATATTTATAGCTTTGGAAGAACCTGCTATGTCCTGCGTCATGGCCGCTTTCCTACAGGTGAAAAAAGCGGGGATGCGCTGGATGCTTTGTTTCTGCACTGCTGTCAGGAGGAGAAAGAGCAACGCTTTTGCAGCATGCAAGCTGTCATGAAAGAGCTCGTAAGGCTATGCGAAGAATAAGACTTTGTGTTTTGCAGGAGAAGGGCATACAAACGGTTTTGCTAATAAACCAACGAGAGGCTGTGCGTGTGTATCAGTACCGTGACGTAGAGGTGCTGGCGGTATGGAGCATCCATGGATGGAGCTTTCGTGTTGCACAGCCTGCTTCTCCACTGTATCAGCTACAGGAAAAGGAAATCAAAGCGGGCTTTCATTGTGTCATAGCACTGGAGGAGCAGCGGGTGCGCTTTTACGCCGAAGAGCTGTGTGCCGACGCCCTGCACTTTCATGGCTATGCCCTGACAGGCGCAGTACATATCGGTCGCTCCTGTACACAGGAGCTGTATCTTAACAGCCCCGGTATTTCTCAATGCCATGCTCTTTTGCAGCCACTGGATACCGCATGGGAGCTGGTGGATCAGGGAAGTACGAATGGCTGCTATGTCAACCATGAGCGTATCACAAGGTGCAATGTGAAGCCGGGGGATGTCATCCATCTTGGTAATGTGATGCTGCTGATGGGAAAGGACAGCATCTTTGTTCCAGAGCGACTGGCAAATGCTCACCTGCCTGAAATTTCCTATCTTAATACTGTTATACAAAGGGAGGAAGTATGTACAGGCATCTACCAGACACCAAAGCCTGTGGAGAGCTTAGCGATGGAAATTGAGCTGCCTTTGGCCAAGGCCACACAGGAAAATCTTCCTGCAATATTCGTGCTGGGTCCCTCGATCACCATGGGGCTTTCCTCTACAGCTATGGGAATTTTCTCTTTCTGGCTGGCAGCTGAGCGAAAGCAGGACTTGTTTTCTGTTATACCGACACTGCTCATGTCCCTCAGTATGGCGTTGGGAACAATACTCTGGCCGCTGCTGTCAAAGCGTTATGAGCGAAAGCAGCAGCACAGGAAGGAAGAAAAACGCTGTTATCTGTACTCCTGCTATCTCCTGGAGGTCAGACAGCGCATTCAGCAGGCGATACAGGAGCAGCACGCATATCTGCAGAACTGGTATCCGCCGATTGCCAGTCTCTGTGATGATTTTCTTGCGCAAAAGCCGTATCAGCTTCGCGGTGTGAATCAGGAGGGCTGGCTGCATGTGGTCCTGGGGCAGGGCAGCTGTCCGGCCGGTATTGACCTGCAGATACCTCATGTTTCCTCCATGCTGCAGGATGTGCTATTGGATAAGCTGCAGGCATTGCAGAGTGAGCAATACCGGTTGGAAAACGTCCCCATTGTGGCAGATCTTCGCAACTGCTCATCCTTGTGTCTGCAGGGCGAGCGATCCATATGCATCGACATGCTGCTGAATATCCTGCTGCAACTGGTCATACAGCAGTCGGAAAAAGAGGTCTGTATTTGTATCGCTGCGGATAAAGCGCTGCTGTCAAAGGAAAAGCTGTTCTGTCTGCCGCATCTGTTTGCAAACAGGCAGCGCCTGCTGGTATGGGATGGAGCAAGTGCAGGGCGCTGCAGGCGCCTTTTGGAGGAGGTAGTACAGGATGACCGCATACAGGCTGTCATCGTATGTATCCTGGAGCCAAGGCTTGCGGATGATCTGCAGCTGCCCTCGCATGAAAAGCTGCATCTTTTACGCTGGAGCGACACCCTGCACACGGCTTGCAACCTCCTGCTGCAAATAAACGGAAGCAGCGTACACTGGCCGCAGCGTCATGCGGACTTCACAATCGACCGCTGTGCAGCAAAGCAAAGACGGGCAGCATTTGTTCAACGGGCAGCGTATCCAAAAGAGGCTTCACAGGATAAGAAAATACTCAGCTTTTTAAAGCTTTTCCATTGTCGAAGTGTGGAGGAGCTTCAGATCGCCTCCCGTTATCAAATGAGCGATGCCGCGAACAGTCTGCGTGTGATAATCGGACAAAGCGTGGATGGCGGTGAGCTGTATCTGGATGCCCATGAGCACAGCCATGGACCGCATGGATTGCTTGCGGGCATGACCGGCTCCGGCAAAAGCGAATGCCTTTTGACCTATTTGCTGTCGCTGGCGGTTACATTCTCCTGTCAGGATGTCAGCTTTCTGCTGATTGACTTCAAGGGAGGGACCATGGCCAATGCGCTGGCGAAGCTGCCGCATACTGCCGGTATCATAACGAATCTGGATAAGGGGATTCTCATGCGCTGTCTGTGTGCGATTGAAGGAGAGCTGACCCGCAGACAGCAGCAGCTTGCAGATACAGGGAAGCGATACCAGATCAGCAGTATGGATATCGATAAATACATGCAGCTCAGAAAGCAGCATCCCTCCCTTACAGCAATGCCGCATCTGTTTCTGGTCGCAGATGAATTTGCGGAGCTGAAGCAGCTCTTTCCGGCAGTTCTTGACCATTTGCGTCAGTGTGCCAGAATCGGAAGAAGTCTGGGGATTCATCTGCTGCTGGCAACCCAAAAGCCCTTCGGTGTTGTGGATGAGCAGATCTGGAGCAATGCGCGCTTTCATCTATGCCTGAAGGTTGCCGATCGCAATGACAGTATGGATATGTTAAAAAAGGATTCTGCCGTCCATCTGCAGCATCCCGGTCAGCTTTTTTTACAGGTCGGTCATGATGAGGTCTTTGTGCAGGGGCAAAGCGCCTGGACACAGGCGCCCTATGATCCAAACGGAAGCGAAACAGCTGGTCCGTGTCTTTCCTATTATGACGACGATGGTGCTATCCGGGATATGCCGATGTCGGGCAGCACGGTATCCAAAACCGAGCTGGAGGCGGTTTGTGATGCGTTGTGTGCAATCAGTACAGAGCGTGCCGCTCCATTGTGGCTGCCGCCATTACAGCCGGATTTGCGGCAGGAGGAGATACCTGCAATAGGGAATGCGTGCACCCTTGGATTGCTGGATGACATAGCCCATCAACAGCAGCTTCCCTTTTCCATATCCATATGGGACGGGCGAAACCTTGCAGTATGCGGAATGGTGGGCAGTGGGAAGAGCATGTTTGTGGAAACCCTGATCCAAAGCTGTCTTGTGACAGCAGAAAACATACTCTATCTGTTTGATTTTGATAAGCCGCTATTTAAGAAATATGCACAATATCAACAGGTTGCCGCTGTTTTTCAAAGGGAGGATGCAGAGGAAATTCAAAGCTTTTTCAGGTTTATGAGACGCATGATCCAGCAGCGCAGAGCACAGCGGAGCGAGCAGGGAATCCTTTGTATTCTGCATAATTATGAGGTGTTTCATGAGCTGTATCCGGAGCTGGAGGAGGAGCTGCTTTATCTGCTGCGGGAAGGAAAAAAATATGGCATTGTATGCTGTATTACGACAACGATTCTGCAGCAGCTTCCCATGCGTATACAGGCCAGTGTTGAGGACTGGTATGCATTGCAGTGTGCACAAAATGAGGATTACAGCTATCTCTTCTCCTGTGAACAAACCTGTATTCCACTGACACAGCCAGGCTGTGGCCTTATGAAACAGAACGATACACTCTGTATGTTTCAGATTGCTGTTTATCAAAAGGCGGCATGGACAAAGGCATCCAGAGCACCGACACCAGGGGCATATTGTATTCCACGTATGCCGGCGCATGTCTTTCACCCTCTTGCAATGCAAAGCGACAGAAGCTTTTTGGGCAGGGAAATCAAAACGCAGGAGGAGGTTTATACCACCTATCCTACAGGGCGCTGTCTGTTTCTACTGGCGGCCTATCGCCTGAACGACAGCTTTATTTCCCTTTATCTGAAACAGCTGGAAACAGGAGGCTGTGTTCATGTATACAGTCCGCATCCCCTTGCTCATCGAAAGCCGTCCTTGCTGGATACGGTACATGATCTGTTGAAGCATACGCAAAAGCAATATATTGTATGGCATCAGCTGGATGAGCTGGCTCTGGATACTGCTACGATGAAGGCACTGCTGGAGGCAGAGCATCTGCATCATATCTTTATTGAAACCATGCCGCATGTTAGCGCGTATTCTCTATGGGACTGGTATGCTCCGGTATGGCTTGATGCAGTTGTTCTCTGGATGGGGAAGGGATTTCAGGAGCACTCCTATGCATTGAAAAGGAGTGTGCAGACAGATAGAATGCTGAAAAGCAAGGAAGCGATTTACTGGGAGGAGGATACATGCAGAATACTGCAGCTATGGGAGGTAGAAGAAAATGGATGAAAGAATACTGGTGGAGGTGTATGTACCAGCGGTGCAGAAAGGTATGGAGGTGCTGCTTCCCGCACAGGCAAAGCTGTGTGTAGTGCACAGTCTTGTATCACAAATTTTGGAGACTGCCTGGCATTTGGAAAAGGGCAGTCTTGAAAAAGGCAGCTGGTATCTGGAGCAGCAGGACTGCATGCCGGATTTCGAGCTGTGCGTTAAGGAGGCCGGCATTCATAGCGCAGAACGCATCATCATCTTATAGGAGGAACGAAATGAGTATAAAAATACAGGTGGATCCTGCCAGACTGGACAGTGCGGCAGGACAGATCGAACAGCAGACCCTGTCCTACGAAAAGAATTACCGTCGTTTGTTTCAGGAGGTAGCGGCGATGGGCAGCGGTTGGCAGGGAAAGGATAATCAGGCCTTTGTATCACAAATTCAGGGGTTTGAAAAAGACTTTCAGCAGATGGCAGCACTTATGCGTGAGTATGCATCTTTTCTCAAGCTGAGTGCAAAGACCTATCGTCAGACACAGGATGAGCGAGCACAGATGGCCCGCCGTCTGGTCAATTAGGAGGTATATGATGGATCAGCTACAAGTCACACTGGCGCAGCTAACACAGACCGCTGCCAGTATCCGTTCACAGAATCAACAGCTGAATTCCTGTCTGCAGGAAATCGGCAGTTCAATGAATCAGCTTGCTGCCTATTGGCAGTCTCCGGCTTCAGAAAAGATAAGATCCCGTTTTCATGGAATGGTGCCGGTTTTTGACAATTATCGGTCTATTGTCGAAGCCTATGCAAAATTCCTTGATCAGACGGTATCAACCTATCAAAGCATGGAGGCACAGCTGAATGCCAGTGCCGAAGGCTTCTAGGACGCTTATCCAGACGATGGCTTGCACGTATCTGCAGCAGCTGTATGCACTGCAGCTACAGCTGCGCCAGCAAACAGCCATGCTGCCCAATGCCGCTCAGGGCGCAGAGCTTCCCCTGCTGCAGCGACAGTATCGCAATGTCCTGCAAAATGTACAGGAACAGATTCGGATATGTGAGGGACTGCGTATGCTGTAGGCGATAGCTGAATGATAAAAATACATACCGGAAAGCTGCTGCAGCTTCAGCAAACTACACAGCTCACCTGGAAACAAAGCAGCCGCCTGCGCCCTTCACTTAATCAGCTTCAACATATTCTGGGACAAACATCGCAGCTAAGCCGCCTATCACTGTTGCAGCGACAGCTGGAAGCGCAGCTGTATCAGCTGCAAGGCTATTTCCATGATTCACAAATGCAATATGAATCGATGGAGCAGCGTCTTCTGCATAAGGCTGCTCAGCTGCGCCAGGTCGCAACACCATCCAGTGACAGCGATTGGCAGGATGCCTGGTATACGCGTAAGGACAGCTGGAAAACAACCCATCGTACACACACGACCTTTGGAAGCGGCAGGTCCCTTGTCGATTATGCGAAAAACGGTATCTGTGCCGGAATTTTCGGCGGCTTTGATGCCTTTCGCTATAATCTGGGAAGAGACAGCAAATATACATCGGCAAACGCTCAGTTTGCACTTGGCAGTGCCCGTGTGTCTGCGGATGGAAAGGCGATGCTGTATGAGGAGGGTACCTGGAATCCACAGCTGCAGCTGGAGGCAGAAGCACAAGCTGCGCTTGCTCAGCTGAAAGCAGGATTTGATATCGGCACCTCTTATGTACATGCCGGAATTGAAGCATCTGTAGGGGTTGGTGTTGCCAAGGGCTCTGCCAAGGCGGTGATTAAGAAGGATGAGGTTACGCTGAAGGGAGAAATCGGAGTGGCTGCTGTACAGGGAGAGGTGAAAGGGAAATTTTCTCTGTTTGGCGCAGATATAACGCTGAGCGGTACCGGTGAGCTTGGTGCTGCCGGAGTTGGCGCAGAGTTTTCCAGTAAAAAAGGGGAAGTGGAGTTTGGCGGAAAGGCTTCACTGCTTGCAGGTCTGGGATTTAAGGTTAAAATCAATTACTGATGGGAAGGTATAAGGAATGAAAAAGGAAGCATTAAAAAATATTCTGCCGCTTGGCAGTGTGATCACCCTGAAGAAAGGGCGAAAAAAACTAATGATTATCGGAAGAATCCAGGAGGAACGCGCCAGTGGTATCCTGTATGATTATGCAGCGGTGCTGTATCCGGAGGGTATGCTGGATGCATCGGAGCTGTATATGTTTCAGGGAGAGGATATCGATCGTATCTATCATGTGGGACTGCAGGAGGAAGAGGAGTTCGCCTTTCGCAGCTATATGGAACAAAAGCTGCAGGAATTGAACCTGCTCGAATAAGCAGGCTGCTTTCCTATATCTAAAAACACGTCCAATCTCTCTGAGAATGGACGTGTTTATGATAAAGGGGACATACGAGTCAGCTTGAATAGCCGATCGTCTGATTCCTTTTTGACAAAAGAAAAAGCTGCGCTCCGAACGTCTATCAGGGAGCACAGCATGCTATGGATCAAACCGTTATCGAATGCTGAAGGAAAGCAATGCTGCCAGTGAAATTGCATGTCTGGAATACCGCACCTTTCTTCCACCCTGTAACAGAATTTCGCTCATGGCGCAGTATTTATCAACCGCCTGCAGCACCCAGCCCTCTTTTGTTTTGGGACAATGCAGTGTCATCGGCCACATATGGTGTACGATGGCATCTTCAATGATGGCATTGACTGAGGTTGCCTTGCGTGCATTTTCCAGTGCAATCTGCGGATGCACGGCACAGTGTCGTCCCTCGATGGGACGCTCATCCTTATCCAAATCCCTCCAGTCATAATGATACAGATCGTGAAGCAGACCGGCTCTTGCGGCACTGCAGGAATCCAGATGCAATCTGCGTGCGATTAGAAATGTATAATAAGAGACATTCAGCGAGTGCTGAAATCTTGATGTGTCCATATGCTGTGTAAATGCTTTGAGGTCCTGCACATCATCCAGCGGCAGTAGGTCAAAGATACAGCTCAGATACTCCTGAGCCAGATCATTGTCGGCGTTATTCAAATCTATTCTGGAAAAAATCGCTTTTTGCATTCCATGACCACCTTTTTTTACATCGTCATTACTATAGCACTACTCTGTGAAAAAATCATGTGAACATTTTGTGATTTTTAAATTCAGAGTCAATTCATACTATGCAAAGCCTTCAAAATGGGGTATCATAAACAGGCAAAGACATGGATATGAAAGTCTATTATAAGGAAAGAGGGAACCTATGCCGGAATTTGAAAAGGTGATTGTCCACGTTCTGGACTGTGAACAGAATACATGTATTATGAGTACCAGCTGCATGCAGGAGCTGCAGCCGGAGGTTGAAAAAATGATGCAGACCAAGGCATCCAGGGTTTTTTCCAGCTCCTCTAAAAAGAGTGGAAAATTCAAGGAAAGCTCACAGGTGAAGCAGTGGCTGGACAGCTTTAAGCTGCAGGAGCTCAGCTTTGAACAGCTCAGTGAGAAGCTTGCACGCCACATATTTGATGCAAAGCTTCGATGTGCATTATATTATCCAAGCGATTTGCTGATTGCACAGGTGATGGAAGAGGGAAGGCGCTATCTGCTGGTAATCGATAATGCCTACAGTGAAGGCATTACGCATACACTGGTACAGGAGGAGGCCGGCATGCGGAATGACATCATCCCTTATCGTACACTGCTTTCCTCCTCCTTAGTCAAGGCGGATAAGGCATTTCTGGTGGAGCTGAGCGATTATGCGCTGCACTGTGTGGAAAGCAAGGTGGAAATCGAGGCGGAGAAGGTAAACTTCTTTGCGGATATCATACTGGAAAGCACCACCTCCCCCTCCTACAAGGAAGCCGTGTCCTCCCTGGCGAAAATCACAGAGGAAATCAGTGATAAATACGACCTGGATCAGATGGAGGTCGTTCCGAAAATGAAAAGTATCATAAAAGAGAATATCGAGCAGCAGACACCGATTGAAATTGAAGAGGTCGCAGAGCTATTGTTCGCTGAAAAGCCGCTTGCCCGGGATGATTTTCGTGAGGAGCTGCGCAA
The DNA here is from genome assembly GCF_024463855.1 of Clostridium sp. DFI.1.208. Taxonomy (NCBI): domain Bacteria; kingdom Bacillati; phylum Bacillota; class Clostridia; order Eubacteriales; family Clostridiaceae; genus Clostridium; species Clostridium sp. DFI.1.208. Next base: position 52,235 of record NZ_JANGCA010000033.1, read on the forward strand.
ACAGGGCGTTGAAAAGCCGATTGAAGTGGAATATGTAAAGCCAGCACGTTCGGATAAGGTACAGAAAATCAAAACGGATAAAGGAATCGAAATCATCATACCGGTGGACTATATGAACTCCCGGGATTTTGTGGAATTTAAAAATCAGCCGGATGGAACGATTTCCATACAGCTGAAAAATATAACTCGGATCACAAGTAAATAGGGATAGCGTTCACCCGTGATGAACAGGAAAAGTAAAAACACATGAAGCAAGTAAGCCGCATGTGTTTTCTTTATAAAGCGTTATTCTACCAGTGTAACACCACTAACGCCTTCGACCTCATCCAGCAGAATTGCCTCAATACCACCCTGAATCGTATCGTCGATGGACATGCAGCCGACACATGCTCCCAGAAGACGTACACCGACAATGCCATCCTCAAAGGATACAAATTCTACATCGCCGCCATCTCTTTGTATGTATGGACGTATTTTCTCAATGGTTTGCTTGATTTCATCTATCTTTGTCTGCATCCTATTCCTTCTTTCTCTAATGGATAAGCTGATACATGGACAGGGATACCAGTATGCCCAGCAGGATACCTCCAAGTATTTCAATGAATTTATGGCCAAGAACGCTTTTGATCTTTTCATGATAGATCGGGTCGTTGAATTTCAGACCCTTCAGTGTCTCCAGATCGCTGATCAGCTGCTTTGTCAGCTGTATATTTCTGCCTGCGTAATAACGTACATTGGCTGCATCGTAAATAACGATGAAGCTGAAAACACAGGTAATTGCGAACAGGGCGGAATCAAAGCCTTCGTTCATGCCGATCGCAATCGTCAGGGCTGTTACCGTAGAGCTGTGGGAGCTTGGAAAGCCTCCGCAGGCGATGCACTGATGCACATCCAGTTCCTTGGTGCGGAAATAAAGCACGATCGGCTTTAAAACCTGGGCGATGACATTTGCCAGAAGGGCAGCCACCAGGGGGTAAATCGAACTCATGTCTGTATCACCTCATATAGTCCAGAGTGCTGTCTGCATAACGATTGGCCGCTATAGATGCAGATATATGAAATAAGGAACACGGCAGAAATCATACCATGGGGACTGTATGAAAAATCTGTGTATTTCACTTCCACTATCAGCTTTTTACGGCGAATCATCAGCCTTTTACGCTCTCTGCCATATTATTATAACACAAAATCAGAAAAGATATGATATAATCCCGTCTTTGACAGTTTAAGAAAAAAATAACTCAAGAAAACCCTTTAGTTAAGGGTTAATCTTGAGTTTTTGGTTTTGCAGGTGAATATAGTAATTGATTTGCAACCTTAGACTGATGAATGATAC
>NZ_JANGCA010000330.1:0-255 GCF_024463855.1 Clostridium sp. DFI.1.208
CAGTTCTTCCCAGCCGCTGGATAAGGATTTGCTCTTCTCCCATGTCCAGCTTCCTTTTTCACATTGCGCATCCTGTAAGGTCGCAGTGATTTCTGTACTTACCTTAAAGGTATCGCTCAGGCTGACACTTCCTCCCACCAGTCCCTTATTGGTCGTAATGGGATAGGTCTTCATGGTTTTGGCTGCCATATCGTATTCATTCAGTACATAATCGGTATGCCAGTCCAAATCCGACCAGTTGATCACATCACTCCA
>NZ_JANGCA010000331.1:0-255 GCF_024463855.1 Clostridium sp. DFI.1.208
ACTTCCTGGTGTTCTTCTACCTACAGTATCTGTATCTCAGACGACAGAAGGAATATATATGGGGAGGTATCGTAAAATATGAAGAAAAAGAAGAATAAAGAAAGAAGAGCGGAAAAGAAGGTCGTGAGGCAGGCAGAGAAACAAAAGAAATATTGCAGCACGGCATTGGAATGGTCAGATATCGAGATGATCGACGGAGACGCGATCCATATAAGAGACGGCAGCACACGAGAGCGTATCATCGGTTTGAAAGTC
>NZ_JANGCA010000332.1:0-255 GCF_024463855.1 Clostridium sp. DFI.1.208
CATCCTTCTCATCCTGCTTCAGATAGATCTTCACGACCATGAGATAGCGGTTCTGCGGATTGTTCTCGATGCGCAGGGTCCCCTTGCTGGTGCCGTTTTTGAATACAGGACGGGTGTTGATGTTGAGGATGAACTGTCCCTCCGCCACCTTGTCATCCAGCAGCTTCTGTATCTCAGCCTCACTCAGTCCATCCAGGGTGCCCTCACTCTGGTCGGGGTCCATGGCAAGACCGTCTCCGGTATCGAACAGCTTCC
>NZ_JANGCA010000333.1:0-255 GCF_024463855.1 Clostridium sp. DFI.1.208
ATGGCCGCAGTGAGGATCCCTTTGATCATATGCCCTCCCTTGAGGAGTGGCTGCTCTATTTCCTCGAGCATTTTGTGAGGCTGAGCGCAAAGCCGAACACCTATGCCAGCTTCCGCAGCTATATCTGCAGTCATATCTGTCCTCTGCTCGGCGATTATCCGCTGAACGATATCACAGAATCCATCCTGCAGGCCTATGTGAATATCAAATATGAGAGGGGCAGGCTGGATGGAAGAGGCGGACTGGGTGTCAAAA
>NZ_JANGCA010000334.1:0-255 GCF_024463855.1 Clostridium sp. DFI.1.208
ATGAAAATGAACGTCAGAAAGTTGAAGTACAGGCTGTCAAAAAGGACGCAGATGACCAACAGCTGCTAGTCGGCGCTGAAATCACGCTATATGCAAACAGAGACGTGTACAACTATGACGGCGATGTAATCGTAAAAGCCGGTGAAAAAATTGAAACGGTGGTAACCGGCGAAGATGGTAGAGCCACATTTACTGCAGACCTGCCTAATGATCTTACTCCAGAATATGGTGTAATGCCGATTGAGAAAATTGAAG
>NZ_JANGCA010000335.1:0-255 GCF_024463855.1 Clostridium sp. DFI.1.208
ACTTATCACTGCAGGGGATCCCAGGACGCCCTATGCGGACGCCGTTCTTTTGTGCCTCTTTTATCCCCTTCATCATTTTTTTCTTATGATCGGCCTCATGTCGGATGATCGCTTCACACTCTTTCATTAACTGCCAAAACGGTTCCAGCATTTCTTTTTCTACTCCCATATCAGCGAGCTGTGTGCAATTATCCCTGGCCTTCTCCAATGCCTTCGATAATCCTTCCGTTTTCACTCATACCACCTCTTTTACAT
>NZ_JANGCA010000336.1:0-255 GCF_024463855.1 Clostridium sp. DFI.1.208
CTTGAAACACCAGGTTGAATATCAACGCCAACAGATAGAAGCACTAAAAAAAATCAACTTCATCGACAAGAAGACGGCATGGAAACAAAAACAGCGAGAGAAAAATACGGAATCATCCAAGAAATGATAGAACGTGATAATAACCTTTTGAATATCAGCTGGCTATGTGAAATAGCTGGTGTATCAAGGTCAGGGTATTATAACTGGATGGGAGGAGGAAAATCGAATAGTGATGAACGTGAAAAGCAGGATCAA
>NZ_JANGCA010000337.1:0-255 GCF_024463855.1 Clostridium sp. DFI.1.208
GGAATTATCCGTTAGAAAGAAAAGGCACAGAAGCCTAAAATGCATCTGTGCCATACTGTTCTCTGGAATAAATATAATAATGTAATCTATCATCATCAAGATCCTCTTGTGTCATTTTCGAAGGAAACAGATCATTTTCAAATTGTATCAACTGCCTTGAAAGGCTTTCACATTCGCATTCAAGCCAGAAAGTATACTCTCTTGTGGTGATGAAGTTCTTTCCATCAAAACAGTCCTGCTTAACTTTACCAAACA
>NZ_JANGCA010000338.1:0-255 GCF_024463855.1 Clostridium sp. DFI.1.208
TCAGACGATATCTCTGGCTGCTGTGCGCGGCCTTTTTGGCATGGCAGATCATACGAAAAAGGAAAAGGAGATAAGAAATTTATGGAAATCAGAAACAAGAAAAAAGTAGGCATCCTCTCAATAGCTGTATTGGCAGGGATCACAATCATTGGATCCTCTGTCGCATATTTCACTTCGACGGATACGAAGGACAATCTCTTTACCGTAGGCTCTGTGAGGACCATCCTGCATGAGGACAGATGGGACGATCTCGCA
>NZ_JANGCA010000339.1:0-255 GCF_024463855.1 Clostridium sp. DFI.1.208
AAGTCAACTATCCATTCATATCCCTCATTTAAGTATTGTAATACTTCTTCCATTGCCATTTGTGCATTTCTTCTTGGGCGATATCCAAAACTGTGTTCACTGAATATTGGCTCATAGATTTTATTTAGTACTTGAGACATAGCTTGTTGGATTACTCGGTCTACTACTGTTGGAATTCCTAATGCTCTTTGTTTTCCATTTGGTTTTGGAATATATACTCTTTTAACAGGCATTGGTCGATATTGCTTGTTCATT
>NZ_JANGCA010000034.1:0-52774 GCF_024463855.1 Clostridium sp. DFI.1.208
GAGCATGCGCTCCGTATACCTATCCGGTTTTAGCTACCGTTTCCAGCAGTTATCCCAGACACATGGGCAGGTTACCTACGTGTTACTCACCCGTTCGCCACTAAGTCTCTTTGGAAGCAAGCTTCCTGAAGACTTCGTTCGACTTGCATGTATTAGGCATGCCGCCAGCGTTCATCCTGAGCCAGGATCAAACTCTCCATTTGATTTAGCTCTAACGCATGACTTGCGTTTGAATTTCATTTTAGTCATCGTTATTTCCGAGAATATTGTTTTCTCAAATAATTGACGTTTCCTGTTCAGTTTTCAAAGACCGAAATTTCTATTTCGTTTGCCGCTGTACTCATCAGCGCTCGTATATAATACAACACATATCCCTGTGTGTCAACAGCTTTTTTTGTTTTTTTGACTTTTTTGTCATAAATCGACAAACTATGTCATAAAGCCTTTCTATATACCGTATCCAGCAGCAAGGTTTCCTACATCGCACAAACCTTCCCTATCGCTTATAGGACGATGAACCCAACGGAATTAAATCAGGATTTCGTAGGATCCAGTCTACCGTACATTCACACAAGCGTCTCATACCTTCGCCTCCCCTTCCACCGATGCACGCAGATAAAATCTCATGGACTTCCTGTAGCTCCTCTTGTGTAAATCCGTTTCCTATGGAAATGTATCTCTTCATTGCCTGTACCATCCTTTGATATTCTCTATCCCAATTCATACCACCGTTATCCAGCAGCTCATAAGAAAGTTTTCCAGTGATGCGAAGCACCTCTCCCTGTAGTGTTTCCGCAGCCCCACTAGCAGGCACCAACAACTCCCATAATTCCTGATACTGCTGTTGCCATTGATTGCTTTGTACTACAACACACTCTCCACTTTTCATTCTTGTTCGTTTCTCCACCGGTTTTACATGAAAGATCCTATATAGCTTTCGTAACGCCTCATCCGTTGCCTCCTGTATTTGAAGTGCAGCTTCATCACAAGCAGTAGGATCACAGCGGTAAAATTCTACATCTTTGCCAATCCGCTCCACTGACACCTTCATCTTCTTGCGGATATATTCTCCATGCTGCAACAGCAATTCCGCGATTTCAACCACCTCTGGCAAATGAAGACCATCCGCTCTCACTAGCATTTCCTCCAAGGGTGTTTCTCCGCTGTGGTTTTTCTTACGGACCTTCACCCCTGCAAACAGTAATTCTCTCACATGCTCCACCATAAAATTTGAAGCAGCAACATGCATTGGAGTATCTCCCTGATCATCCTGTTGCACATTTGCGCCAAGGGAAAGAAACAAAGCAAGATGACTTCCCCGATAGGATGCCTGATAATGCAGTGGCGTCTTACCCCAGCGTCCTACATAGTTCAAATTACATCCCTGTTCCACCAGCCAGAGAATCGCCTCTTTTGAAAGACCATAAAAGCTCAATGCATTGTTTTTAGTAAAGGTATCATACGCATTGATATCACAACGCTGAAATACTTTTTGAAGCTCCTGCAGATCGCCCTGTGCTACGATAGCACGAAAATCATCAACCAGTGTTTTTCTCTTATACCCCTTTTTGACGGCTGGCTGCTGGATTACTGTCTTCGTATCCTGTTCCTGCACCGCCTGCTTTCCATCTTCCTTACGCATTGTTTTCAAGAAGCCTCTTACCCTCATCGTTCTGTTCCTTTCCTTCATCCGTATTCTATATATAATAGCAGTATACCATACGACAAAGCCATTTTTAGTATTTTTTCCCTATTTGCCACAGGCTTTTTATAGTTCCCCTTTCTTCTTTTTCATAAAAAAAAGGCTTCCTATCGCATAGTATCCGATAAGAAGCCCTTCTATATATCAGAAATGTAGGAAAGCTCTTTATCAGCTATTCCCACTAACGGTTTACACTTCCTTTGCTTCCAGCTGTGCTTGCTGCTTTGCTTCTTCCACTTGTTCTTCATCCATGTTATGAAGCAGCTTTTTAAAGAAGAGCACAAACATCGTTACTGTAGTCAGAACGGCCAGTATATCCGCAATCGGCTCTGCCAGGAAAACTGCCATGACCTTATCCTCTATAAACATTGGAAGGATATAAATCAGCGGAATCAAAACGATAATTTTACGAAACATCGCCAGGAAGGCTGAGGTCTTTGCGTTACCAAGGGCAATAAAGGTTTGCTGACAGGCAATCTGTGCGCCAAACAGCAAACACCCTCCCATATAAATGCGCAGGGCCCATACGGTGATTTCTGTTAAAGCAGGATCACTGGTGAAAATCGCCGCAAACATATTCGGCACCACCATGGCAAGCAGCCAGAGTATAGCTGAGTAGGTCAGACAGCTGATCAGCAAAAGCCGAAAGGCCTTTTTCACGCGATAGGCATTGTTTGCGCCATAGTTATAACTGATAATCGGCTGTGCTCCCTGTGTGAAACCGGATAACGGCAGCATGGCAAACTGCATAACACTTGATAGTATTGTCATTGCTCCAACAGCAAGGTCTCCTCCATATTTCAATAAGGAGGAATTAAAGCACAATACGAGGATACTTTCCGTTGATTGCATAATAAAGGGTGCCACACCTAAGGCGAGAGATGGAAGCAGCACCTTTGCGTTTAATCGGAAATTGCTCAGGCGCAGCTTTAATACCGTCTGCTTTCCCATCAGAAAGCGCATTACCCAGATGGAAGAGATTCCCTGCGATATGACCGTAGCAAGTGCGGCTCCCTGCACTCCCATATCAAAAACAAAAATCAGAATCGGATCCAGGATGATATTGGTGATTGCTCCGATCACAACCGTCAGCATACTGATTCTGCTGAATCCCTGTGCTGATATAAAGGCATTCATCCCCAGCGTCAGCTGAACGAAAATCGTACCGGCCGCATATATGATCATGTAGGATTGGGCATAGCCAATCGTGTTCTCACTCGCGCCAAACATGTACAGCAGTGGTGTATGAAAGCCGATGACAACCACCGTAAGCACCAGTGCGGTGATGATCAACGCACAGCAGCAGTTTCCCAGTATCTTTTCCGCACCCTTCATATCCTGCTGTCCCATCAGGATGGAGGCACGCGGTGCACCGCCCATTGCGACCAGTGCCGCAAAGGCGGAGATGATCATGATAATGGGAAAGCTGATGCCCACACCGGTCAGAGCCGTCGCTCCCACTTCCGGTATATGACCGATGTACATACGGTCGACCATATTATAGAGCGCATTGACCAGCTGTGACAGAATAGCCGGTACTGCCAGCATAAAAAACAATCTGCCGATGCGCTCCTTCCCTAAATCTACTTCTTTTGACATCTTCATTCAGCATTCCTCCTATGTATGTTCGTTTGTATGTTCATTTGCTTCTGTGATGCTTTCAATATTCGCGTTGATGCGATCGAAGGTCTGTACAAGGATATCCAAATGCTCCTGAGGAATCCCCTTCAGTATCTGTGCTTCCACCTCACTGCGCTGTTTCGATAGAACCTGTATGACCTCCTGCACCTCTTCTGTTAGAAACAGGTGCTGTATACGCCGGTCACTGTTATCCGTTTCAATGTATACATACTCTTTCAACAGCAGGGATTCAATTCCTCTGGCAACCAGTCCTTTGGATATACCAAGAAACGCACAAAGCTCCTTCGCCGTATTGATCGTGCGGTTGTTAGATAAGAAAATCAGAATATCCACCTCACTGGGCGACAGCTGATATTGCTTTAGCTGTGGCGCACAGACCCTGGCATACACCTTACGAAAGGCTGCACAGCGTTTTACGAGTGTTTCCAGATTGGTATGGTCCAGCATGACATCACCTCCATTAGTTTACCTGTAAACGAATATAGTATATCATGTTTTTATGAACTTGCAAGCACCTTCTGGAAAGCGCTGTTGACTGTGAGCATGATACTCGCTTCCTTTTGCTATCGCTTCATGCTTTTATACCTGATGCAATGATTATCCAGATGCATTCCTTTTATGTAATTTTTTATGCTATTTGCTTCTTTATGTGATTGCTTTATCGGATGCATCCTATTATATGGATTGCCATCCCATGAAGCTTCGCCCCTTTCCCTATAAAAGATATAAGAGCGAAAGCAAGAGCATAGCTGCGAGTGTTCGTTTCTCAGCATTCCTACCATTTATTTCACTGTCATCGATAAGAAGCAGCTCGATCACCCTTCAGCCGAAAAAAAGCAGTGCTTCAAAATCCAATACCGCCTTGTAGGTATCCTTCGTCCAAGCAGTTCCTCTATGGCAAAGTCCTCCTCAAGTTACTCGTCACTGAAATCCGATTGTATAAGGTCAACGCCCTTTTCAAAGAACCGTGCTGTACTGAATTCATATAGATAAAAGGATGTGAGAGTATGCAGAAGCAGCCATCAGAGCCAATAGCAATCGCAGAGTCAATGGTGAAAGAGATCAGACTCATCATCATAAACAGAATGAAGTCTGCGAAACCGTTTCCCATCATCTAAACCTGTTTTATTTCATTCACATAACAGGACATTCACCGATAGTCACAACGGAAATGAAAAAAAGCGGTGTAATCCATGCTGCACAGCCCTTCATCCGCGCTACCTCATTCATCCACACAAAAGCATATAGTATGAAATTCAAGCTGTATCCTACATCGCGCATACCAGCAGCATACCGTAATTGCATTCCTTCCATTTGATTTTCTCAGAACAAAAAGAGGCCTCATATCCTATCAGATCAGCAACTGATAGAATACAAAGCCATGCTTTCTTTTATTTTAAAATCATTGTTACACTCAAGCCGCAAGCTGCAGCACTTTGACTTCGCTTTTTTACAGGCTTATTTTTCAAGCAATCCTTCCTGTACCAGAAATTCATGTGCAACCTCCGCCGGCTCGCGTTTTTTTACATCCACCTCATAGTTCAGCTTCCGCATGCCTTCACTGCTCAGGTGCTTGCTGAGCTCATTGATAACAGGAACAGCATCCGGATATTCCGTAAGCAGATGCTCACTTACCATCGGTACTCCATAGTATGGAAGAAAATACTGCTTATCATCTTCCAGCACAACCAGATCATAATAGGAAATCAATCCATCTGTGGAATACGCATCAATTACATCGCTTTCTTTATTGGCGAGAGCCACATAGCGTGTCGCTCCATCCATTGCAATATTATCCTTAAAGCTCATGTTCGGATATTTGCTTTTGATACCGGGCAGTGCTTCTTTCCGGTTATTGAATGCCAGTGTTGGTGTAATGATAAGACGATCGGATACCTTTTCCAAATCACTGACTGTCTTCAAATTATATTTCTCAGCCGTATCCTTACGCACAGTAAAGGTATAGGTATCATTAAACGGTGTCTGATCCAGCAGTGTAAGATTATACTTTTCTTTGATTTTCTCTTTTGCAACGCGATACACCTCATCTGCATTGCTGTTAGACTTCATTTTCAAAATATCGCCATATAATGTTCCGGTATAATCAACATACATGTCAATCTGACCATTTTGCAATGCACTGAAGCAAATTTGCACTCCGCCTAGAGAAAGATCTCTTTGCACCTTGTAGTCCGTTTTCGCTTCTATCATATCGGCATACATGTTACCGAGAATCAGCTGTTCACTCATATCAGAGCTACCGATATGCAAAGCTTCCTTATTTACACCCTTCATAAGTCTGCCGCCAACAGATGCCAGCAGCAAACAAAGGCATAGCAGCGATACGATAATTTTTGTTGATTTGCGTACCGGACGGTTTGTCTGTGAATTTCCGATGGTCAGTCCCTCCGGTACAACCACACGCTCCAGAATGCCCATGAAGGAATCGATGACCAAAGCCAGAATACAGGCTGGAATCGCACCGGCCAGTATTTGCATATTGTTGGATGTTCGGATACCGGAATATACAAGATATCCAAGACCACCTGCTCCGATAAAGGCCGCAATCGTCATCAGCCCGACAGCCGTAACCGCCGAAATCCGCACACCTGCCATAATGATTGGTAATGCCATGGGAATTTGTACCTTTATCAGAATCTGTGCTCTTGTCATGCCGATTCCCTTTGCAGCCTCCAGTGTCTGATCCGGGATGCTTTGAATACCGGTATACGTATTTTTGATAATGGGCAGCAGGGAATATAAGATCACCATAAAGATGGCAGGCTTGGAGCCGATTCCCAGAAAAGGGATAGCGAAGCCCAGCAACGCAAGGCTTGGTATGGCCTGTACGATATTGGCGATCCCCAGAACCGGCTTTGTCAGCTTTTTGAGGTAGGATATCAAAATACCAAGGGGAACACCGATTGCAATGGCAAGAATAACAGAAAACAAAGTAAGCTCCACATGCTCCCAGCTCAGCGATAGAATTTGTCCCTGTATGGATTGTACGTATTCGATAAATTCACTCATGCCTGTTCACCTTCTTCCAGATCAAACTGCTTGGAGAAGGTGGTCACCAGAGAGCTTCTGGTAATCAGTCCACGCAGCTTCCCCTGCTCATCCAATACAGGAACGTTGTAAAAGTCATGCTGTCTTGTCTGCTGCATAACATCTACAAGGTTATCATCCTCCTGTGCACAATATGCGGGATTGACCATAATATCACGCACAAGCAGGTGATTGTCGCGCGGCTGTCTGCGAATCATCTTGGCTGTGATCATTCCCTGCAGCTGCTGGCTGTGATCAACAACCATGAGGGTATCCACCTTGTTGTAGCGCATATATTCATAGGCACGTACCAGAGAAACACCGGGATAGGTTGTAATAACACGGCGAATCATGATATCACTGGCACGTATCAGCTCCGGTGAATCCCATATGCGGTTTTTACCGACAAAGCTGCTGACAAATTCATTGACCGGATGCTTCAGTATTTCCTCCGGCGTATCAAATTGCACGATATTTCCATCGTGCATAATACAGATACGATCTGCTATTTTAATTGCTTCATCCATATCATGTGTTACAAATACGATCGTTTTCTTTACGTTTTCCTGAATCTGTAACAGCTGATCCTGAAGAGAGGAACGCGTGATTGGATCCAAAGCCGAAAACGGCTCATCCATCAGGATGATATCCGGATCAAGAGCAAAGGCTCTGGCAACGCCGACTCTTTGCTGCTGACCGCCGCTTAGCTCCTGTGGATAGCGTTGAGAAAATTCGGCATAGTCCAGTCCGACCATTTCCATCAGCTCCTTGGTCCTCGCCCTGCGCTGTGACTGCTCCACATGCTCCAGCTTTGCAATCACCTCCATATTATCCTCGATGTTCATGTGTGGAAACAAGCCTGTCTGCTGTATGACATATCCCATATTTCTTCGCAGACGAATCACATCCTCATTTCGGATATCACTGCCATTTAAAAGAATCTGACCGCCTGTGGGCGCTATCAGACGATTGATCATTTTCAGGGTCGTCGTCTTTCCACAGCCACTGGGGCCAATCAATACAACGAATTCCCCGTCGTGAATCTCCATGCTGATATCATGGAGAACCTCCTGGTTTTTAAAAGTTTTGGAAACATGCTGAAATTCCAACATATACATTCCTCCTCTCTTTTCCAAATAGAAAAAACTGTCTGTCGACAGCGTACCGGCGACGTAAGATGAAAGTCGATTCCTGCGAACCCCATCCTTTTTCACCATGTGTAGTTATAAGTATAACACAGTTTGAAAAGAATGTAAAATCGTCGGTAAAAATAGAAGCTGTTTTTCATTTTATTTCAGTTGTAACATTTCTTACATTTTCTATAGAACTCACCCTTATCCTATGTTTTTCATAAAAAAGGGATTGCATTCCCTGAAAAAATACGCTATAATAACAAAGCAATCGCCCGAGTGGTGAAACTGGTAGACGCAACGGACTCAAAATCCGTCGGTAGCAATACCATGCCGGTTCGAGTCCGGCCTCGGGCACCAGTGAACCAGACAGCAGATACATCGTATCTGCTTTTTTTGTATATATGACAGAAAATAGAAGCGCAGTTTCAAATACACAAGCAGAATCCCCTGCAGATTTTGCTGTGGCTGCTATTTCTGTTTTCATATTTGTCTTACTGCGATACACTACCTCCAACAGAAAAAGGAAGCCCTCTGCATACTTGATGAACAGCTGAATCCATCTGGAAAACCAGAAATCATCATCTTATCCATCCACGGAATCGAAGGCTTCCTTTTTTTTATTATCTGTGGTCTGGCTTTTTTATGATGCGGCAATCCGTTTCTTTTAAATATCTCCCTCCTGATACTAGATAGCCGCTTTACGTATCCGCCTGCTTCATAACTACCGTTTTCTGCTGTTCATCGATCATATTTTCCCGAATCATCGCATCCAACACCTGAACCTGCCGTTTTCTTGCTGCGGATTCATGATTGCTCAGCTGATAATTTGCAGGAGATTGCGGAAGACCTGCCAGAAGCGTTGCCTCATCCAGTGTCAGATCCTTTGGCTTCTTATGGAAATACCCCTCACTTGCCGCCTTGATCCCGATATAATTATCCCCGTAATTGATCACATTGACATAAAGCTCCAAAATCTCTTTTTTGCTCAGCTCCTTTTCAAGATCATAGGCAGTAAAGATTTCGCTGACCTTACGAAGATAGGATGGCTGATAGGTATAATACATATTTTTTGCCAGCTGCTGTGTAATCGTACTGCCTCCCCCGCGGATTTGCCCTGCCAGCACATTCTGATAGAGCGCTCTGGCCATAGAACGGTATTCCACCCCGTGATGCTCATAAAAGCGCCGGTCCTCAATCGCAACCGTTGCCTGCAGCAGCTCCTCGCTAATTTCGTCATAAGTCACATAGGACTTCTTATTTTTAATTTCCTCTACCTTCTCACGGATGCTGACCTCATTGGTGGCCTTAACATAATTAACAAAGCCAAGTCCTACAAACAACGTCAAAACAATCAAAATGATCAGAAGCAAAATCAGGAACAGTTTTCTTATAATCTTCACTTTATCACCATCCTCATTATAGCATACTTATTTCCTTGTGAAGCTAACTTACAGATTCGTTAGAAAATTGTCAGGAAACAGAAAGATATGCAAACAAATGCAAAATAAAACACGGTCATCACCGTGTATTATCTGTTTGCGTTCACTGACTTCATTATCTGTTTAATCTGAGCCTCAGATGGTTTTCTTCCCATTTGTAAAAACATCGCACGAATCATTTTCTCGTTGATAGGCGGGTTTTCTCTAAGTTCCTTCTCGAATTTCTTTTTTGTGAAATAGAAACCGAGGAATCCCCCAATTGCCAATCCTACAAGGGTAAATAACACAGAGCTTAAAAAATCCATATGTAATCCTCCTTACAATAAGCATATTTTACTATTTTTAAAGAGATTTTACAATAGTTTTCGCCCTATTTATCCACTTCTTGAACGAGAAGGCAGCGATATTTTCTTTTCAGCAGCTGATAAAACGGATTCGTGCAATCCTCGAACCATGCCGCCCCCTCTCGTATGTATACCTCATATACACGGGATTTCAGAAAATGATCATAACAAAGACAGTCCTCCCTGCACGCAATTTCTTTTTGAAAGAAGGCCTCCGCACTCTCTTGCAGGGTCTGTGCTTCAATGGGAATCTGAATTCTGCTTCTTTGCTGCTCATCCATCCCATCCAGTAATGCCTGTATATCTCCGCTCTGCTTCATGGCATCGTAAAAGGCCGGCTGAAGCGCATAACATAATTTCATAGATTATCACCTGTTCCCATTGTACATTCCATCTTGCATGAGATTTGTAGAATTTTGTGGAACCGATTGTTTTTATGCAGAAAGCGCTGCAGAGGAAAGCCGCTTACAGCAGACAGCTAGATGCAATATAAAGCCTGCTTGCTTATGTCCGGGAAGTTGAAACGTCGCTCATAGCAAAAAAGACAGGCACTGGATTGCGAAGAACCCAGCTCCCGCCTTTTTCATTCTTTATCTGTGTAAATCAATATCAGAGAAATCATATTTTTCAAGAGTAGCTGCAATCGTCTTATCCTTGATTGCCAAATTCTCCTTGGTCATGCGAGCTTTTGCTTTCGGCATGTTTTCTATAGTAGCCGGTCCGCAGATACAGCCGCCCTGACACGCCATTCCCTCCAGTATATCCGCCTGGAAGCGGTTGACCTTCATCATGAGCAGTGCTTTTTTACATGCATCGCTTCCATCAGCATATTCAGCGCTGACAGCTTCATCATTATTCTCCTTCAGGGCAACGGCAACCGCCTTGGAGACTCCACCGCCGACAGAGAAGAAACGTCCATAGGCAGAAGCGGTATCCTCTTCCTTCGCAGTCACATTCTCCGGAGAGATATGCTTGGATACAAACATCGCACCTAGCTCTTCAAAGGTGATGCAGAAATCAACCTCACTATCCAAAACCTCTTGCTTTTTCGCAACACATGGTCCAACGAAAACAACCTTGCAATCCGGATGATGCTTTTTCAGATAGCGCGTCGTCGCAACCATTGGGCTGACCATATGGGATACACTGCTTTCATAAACCGTTGGGAAATGCTGCTTTGCCATATTTACGAAGGCAGGACAGCAGGAGGTGGTAATTTTCTTTCCCTCTGCCTTGTGCTTTTTCGCATCTTCCTTTTCATACCATGCCACAGCATCTGCCCCAATGGCCGCTTCGTACACATCGCTAAAGCCCAGATCACGCATCGCCTGCATGATCTGCGGCAGGGTAGCGCTGTCAAACTGCCCCTGAATAGCAGGAGCAAACACCGCATAAACCTCTTCCTTTTTCTTCAGCAGCTCAATCACATCCAGCATCCAGGACATATCCTCGATTGCGCCGAACGGACATTTTGCCTGACAGGCGCCGCAGTTGATGCATTTTGCCTCATCGATTTTCGCTAAGCCGTCTTCTCCCATGCGAATCGCATCCACCGGACAGCTTTTCATGCAGGGACGCTGCGTTTCAACAATCGCATTGAACGGACATGCATTTCTGCAGGCACCGCATTCCTTACATTTATCATAGTCAATAAATGCGTGATCCTCTCCCATATGGATCGCATCAAATTTACACGCAGACAGGCAGGCCTTTGCCATACACTTCCGGCAATTATCCGTTACCTGAATCTTATGGATGCTGCAGCCGTCACAGGCTGCTTCAATTACACGTACAATCTGACGCTTGTTGTCATTTTCTACCGGAACCGGCGGTTTCCCCAGCGCCATTCGTGTCCTTTGACGAATGATTTCCTTTTCCTTATAAATACAGCAGCGGAATTCTGCATGTTTCCCCGGAATCAACAGATTCGCTACCTCATCACAGACGTCATCGTTCAGCTTTCCATCAAACGCACGCTTGCTAACCTCTCTCAGTACGTCGAATTTAAACTGTCTGGCTTCGTGATCAAATAATGACATAATATCCTCCTCTATGCACAAGCATAAAAAACAGCTTGTGCTTTTTTTAACATGATAATTATATCACAAAGCATGTATATAAAAAAAGCGGTAAATAGTAAAATTTACAGCTTTTTATGTATTTATACTTTTTTTCAACGGGTATCCGTTGGCACCTCTTTTTTCTTTCGCCTTGGCTTATACTCGATATACAGAATAGAGGAAAAAATAAGACAGGCGCCAAGTATCATCGGAAGACTCATAACCTCCCCCAGCAGCAGAAATGAGAAGATGGACGCAAAGAGTGCCTCCATGGACAGGATCAGGGATGCGCTGTTGGCGGTTGTATATTTCTGTGCAAAGGTCTGCAGCAGATAGGCAAGCAGCGTTGACACAAAAATCAGATAGGCCACATTTCCTGCCGCATGCCAGTCAAAGGAAGCCGGCGGCTGTTCCAGCGTCAATGCACAAACAGTGGAAATCACACCGGCTGTTATCATTTGCAAAGCCGTCATGCACACCGTATCAACATGGGCGGAATAGCGTTCCAGAGCAATGATGTGCAATGCGAAGAACAAGGCACAGACAAGAGACAGCATATCGCCGATTCCCAGCAGCAACGCATCCTTTTTCAACGTCAGCAACGCAATCCCCACAATGCAGAGCAGCGATGCAATCAGCTCCTTGCGGGAGGGACGCCGATGCCAAAGCAGCCAAAGCAGATATGGTACAAACACCACATTGGTAGCAGTCAGAAATGCATTCTTACTCGGCGTTGAATACTTCAGTCCAAAGGTCTGAAAGGCAAACGCCAGAAACAGGAAGATTCCCGTAATAATTCCATGACCGATGGTAGAGTGATCCAGCCTGCGCAGCTTTTTCCAGCAGATCAGCAATGGAAAAACAGCAGCTCCCACAAAACGTATCATCATGATATAAAACGGAGACAAAGCATCCAGTGCTCCGTCGGTAGCGATAAAACCGCCTCCCCAGACAACGGTAACAACGACCAGTATCATATTCGCGTATATTTTTTTCACACTTTCACCTCATTGCTCAACATCATACCACAGCCCCTTCGCTGCCGCAAGTGTTCTTTGCCAGGAAATATAAGCTTTTTTCGTATACTTTCCTAGACGTAATTCCCCATTGTGCAGAAGCAAAAAAAGGATTGCTATTTCTCTATCCCCATATTATAATAATACCCATGAGAAATCAGTCTCGTTTTTTTATACAGTTTAGTACATGAGTAGAGAGGAAGCGTTTGTATGAGATTACTGGAAGAATACATAGAAAAATACGGCAATGCTATGAATGAGGATGTATTGAAGGTGGATGCCTTTTTAAATCACCAGATTGATGCACAGCTGATGATGGAGCTGGCAAAGGATTTCAAAGAGCATTTCAAGGATAAGCACATCACCAAGATTGCGACCATCGAGACAAGCGGTATCGCACCGGCAGTTATGCTTGGCTATCTGCTGCAGGTTCCGGTTGTCTACTTCAAAAAGGATACCTCACGGATCATGAAGGATGATTTGTACACCTGTCAGATTCATTCCTTCACAAAAAACAAGGATTACGACATTATCTGCAGCAAAAAGTACCTGTCTGCTGAGGACCATGTTCTGTTTCTGGATGATTTCATGGCAAACGGAGAGGCATGTCTTGGCGGCATCGAAATCCTGAAGCAGGCAAACGCTGTCATTGAGGGGATTGGAATTGTGATTGAGAAAGCCTTTCAGCCGGGGCGCCAGAAGGTGGAGGCACAGGGATATCCTGTCTATTCCCAGGCACGCATTGCTTCCCTTTCACAGGGGATGATTACCTTTGTTTCCGAAGAGTACGAAGCTGCATAAGCGAATATTATAAACCGGCCGGACACTGTCCGGTTTTTCTATAGCCTTTTCTCTCTACCAGCCACCTGTGCTTCTTTTCCATATCACCTTGTAAGCTGCTTACCTTTCTGTATTTTGTTTGCGATGCAGAGTGGCTCTCTGTTATCATTCATTTGTTTTTCTAGACTCATGATAGCCAAAGGTACCCGGTATGGACGTCTTTTTTCTCTGCATATAAAAAGGAAGATGGTACGATTGCTCAATCGAATCCCTTCCTCCTTGTCCTATGAAAGCATGCACAAGCAGAATCGCCTGCTTATCCATTTCAATCCTCTGTCTTTCTGACCTCTACCTTTTTCACCACACTGACCAGAAGCGGAATCATTACCAGCTGCAGCACAATACCAGGTATCGCGGTTACAAAGGCGGCTGTTAAAAAGATATGCACAGTATATGCCTTTCCCGCCATGCTCAGCAGCACCAGATTTGTCATTCCGCTGACCGCTCTTCCCGCCAGCATCGTGATAATCAAGGAAGGATACAGCGGCAGCTTTTTTGTCATCCATCCGCTCAAAAAGCCATACGTCAGCAGCTCCAGACACATTGCAATTCCGGTTGGCATTAGCGGCGGCATACCGGTTAATGCGCTGGACAGCAACGGCGTCAGCACTCCGATCAAAGCACCATATGCAGAACCGCACACGAAGCCACATAGCAATACCGGAATATGCATTGGCAGAAAAACTGCACCTGCCTGCGGACCAAAGGAATGAAAGGCAAAGGGCAGTACAAGCCCCAGTGCCAGAAAGAACGCTGACAGCGTCAGCCGTTTTACCTGATCACTCATAACATTCCCCCTACTTCGTTACGGCAGAAAACATATCCGCATAGATTTTTTTCAGCTCCTGCGTTTCCTTCTCCGTCATTTTCCGTTCATGGGCATCATGTCCATCGACGGTACCGATGTGTCCGGAAACAGCTTTTCCATCCTTTACGACAACAACAAAGGGAACGTACAGCTGAACTTCGCCCTCATCATCCTTTTCCATAAACTTCTTTGTATAGGAAATCAGTTCCTTCTTCTGCTCCGGCGTATAG
Source organism: Clostridium sp. DFI.1.208 (assembly GCF_024463855.1). Taxonomy (NCBI): domain Bacteria; kingdom Bacillati; phylum Bacillota; class Clostridia; order Eubacteriales; family Clostridiaceae; genus Clostridium; species Clostridium sp. DFI.1.208. The sequence continues at coordinate 14,262 of NZ_JANGCA010000034.1, forward strand.
AGAAGCTCCTTCTTATCATCTCTTGTTCGTATGTATAAAATATGCTGTTTGTCTTCCTTTGCGACCGCATTCATCACAGGCAGAGCCTCCACACACCATGGGCAGTTTGGATACCCAAAATACAAAATTGCACTTTCCTTCTTCTGAAATACAGAAAGAGCCTCCTGCATATCGGAATCCACAAACTGATTTTCCGTTTCCTTGAAATCCTTATATCCGCTCATATCCGCACTTTCATCAATGCCGCAGGCACTGCTTTTATCTGTTTCATCCGAGCAGTAGGCATCCTTCTTATTTTGCTCTGTCTTATCTGCCTTCGTATTCGCACTGCATGCGCACAGCAGACTGACCAACATCAGCAGAACGATTTTTTTCATATGTTCACCTCATTTGTCTGTGTTGATTATACCATACCTGTCTGTAAAATCACATGAAAACCATGTAAAATATATCCCCGTGCTGGATAGAAAAGAAAACGGACAGATTCTCACCATCCGTTTGTTTTTCAATCCTTCAGCAGTGTAACAAGAACCGCCTTCTGTGCATGCAGACGATTTTCTGCCTCATCGAATATTTCATCCGCATGAGCTTCAAATACCTTCTCTGTAATTTCCTCTTCCCTATGCGCAGGCAGACAGTGCAGAACCATGGCGTCTGCTTTCGCCACAGCCATGCATGCATCATTGATCTGATAGGTGCCCTCAAATATTTTTCTGCGTTGGGCAGCCTCCGCTTCTTCCCCCATGCTTGCCCATACATCGGTGACCAGTACATCCGCATCCTTTGCAGCCTCCAGCACATTCTGTGTCAGTGTAAAGCGTCCGCTAGCCTGTGCACGCTTCGTGATCCCCTCATCTGGCAGATATTCCAGCGGACAGGCGCATGCCACCTCCATACCGGCGAGGATTCCGCCGTTGATCAGAGAATTTGCCATATTATTTCCCGCACCGATAAAGCACATTTTTAAGCCCTCTAGGCTACCCTTGTGTTCCCGGATCGTCTGTAAATCTGCCAGCACCTGACAGGGATGCACATAGTCTGTCAGACCATTGATAATCGGAATACTTCCATATTCCGCAAGCTCCTCCAAATCGGAATGCTTATACGTACGAATCATGATGCCATCCAGATAGCGAGACAGTACCCGCGCCGTATCCTTGATGGGCTCTCCGCGTCCCAACTGCATATCATTGGCATTCAGATACAGGGCAGTCCCGCCCAGCTGTGCCATTCCCGTTTCAAAGGAGACACGGGTTCTGGTAGATGATTTGGTAAAGATCATACCCAATGTTTTATTACGCAGGTATGGCGTAAACACACCCTTTTTCACTTCTTTTTTCAGACTATCTGCCAAATCCAGCAGCTCATACAGCTCTTCTTTTGTCAGATCTGCTAGTGTCAGTAAATGCTCCATCGTCTTCCTCCTTACGCAATCTGCGTCAGTACAGCTTCCACAATATCCATTGCTTCCTTCAGCTCCTCCATCGTGATGGTAAGCGGAGGCAGCAGGCGAAGCTTGTCCTTAGCCGTCAAAAGCAATACGCCCTTTTCGATGCATGCAGCCACAACATCTCTGGCTGTGACACCATCCAGCACCACTCCACGCATGAGTCCCAGACCATTGACCTGTACGACATGCGGCATTTTGCTCAGACGCTGCTTTACATAGGCACCCTTTTCCTGAACAGCGCTCAGAAATGCTTCATCCATGCGCTTTAATACAACGCGTGCACCAGCACAGGCAATCGGGTTGCCGCCGAACGTTGTACCGTGATCTCCGGGATGAAAGGTATCGGATACCTTTTCCGATAATAGAACACCGCCAATCGGAAGTCCGTTTCCAAGCCCCTTGGCCGTTGTAACGATATCCGGGTGTACACCATATTGCTCATATGCATAAAAGGTACCGCAGCGTCCCACACCGGTCTGCACCTCATCCACAATCAGCAGGATATCCTGCTTTCTGCACAGCTCTGCCACCGCACGCACAAATGCCTGCTCCAGTGGAAGTACACCGCCTTCCCCCTGTATCATTTCCAGCATAACAGCGCAGGTACGCTTGCTTACCTTGCTTTTCAAATCCTCGATATCATTGGCGAGCGCATGTACAAATCCAGGTGTAAAGGGATCAAAATGTTGGTGGAAATGATCCTGTCCGGTTGCACTCAACGCCGTAATGGTACGTCCGTGAAAGGAATTCACCAATGTGATGATTTCATGCCGCCCAGAGCCATAATGATCACTGGAATATTTTCTAGCAACCTTGATTGCACCCTCATTCGCCTCTGCGCCGGAATTTGCAAAAAACATATTGGTAAAGCCGCAGCGCTCACAGATCAGCTTCGCCACATCGCTGTCCGGCTGTGAATAATACAGATTGGATACATGCGGAAGCGTTGCCGCTTGGCTTGCAACAGCCTGCACCCACGCATCATCTGCATAGCCAAGTGCATTTACACCGATACCGGCTGTCAAATCCAGATATTCCTTTTCATTTTCATCATATACCCGACAGCCCTTGCCATGCGTCAGCACAACGTCAAAGCGTGCATACGTATGGGCGATATAGCGCTGATCATTCTCTTTTATACCCATTTTTTCACTCCTCTACCAGGGTTCCGATTCCCTCTTCGCTGAACATTTCAATCAGGATGGAATGCGGAACTCGTCCATCGATAATCACCGCTCGCTGCACAGAGCCCTGTACAGCGGTCACCAGACAGTCCACCTTGGGGATCATCCCGCCGCTGATAACGCCATCCTTTTTCAATTCCTCGATTTCAGATAGCGTAGCTCTTGGAATCAGAGAGCCTTCATCCTCGGGATTTCGTAAAAGCCCCGGGATATCGCTGACCAGAATCATATTTTCCGCATGCAGCTTTGCCGCAATACTGGCAGCTGCCGTATCCGCATTGATGTTATAGGCGTGGCCTGCCGCGTCACAGCCGACACTCGCCACCACCGGAATATAGCCCTTTTCAATGATATCCAGAATCAGCTCTTCATGAATTTCCTCGATTTCACCGACATAGCCAAGATCCCCTTCTTCCACCGTATACTGCTTCGCCTGAATACTATTGGCATCCATACCGCTGATTCCAACCGCTCTGGCACCCTTCTGATTGATCAAAGACACCAGATCCTTATTCGTTTTTCCCGCCAGTACCATCTGTACAACATCCATTGTTTCCTCATCCGTATAGCGCAGTCCTCCCACAAAGCGTGACTGCTTACCGACCTTTTTCAGCATTCCGTTGATTTCCGGCCCTCCGCCGTGTACCAGCACGACATGCACACCGATTTCCGACAGCAATACGATATCTGTCATGACATTCTGCTTCAGCGTTTCATTTTTCATGGCATTTCCACCGTATTTGATAACAACGATTTTTCCGTTATACTTTTGTATATACGGAAGTGCCTTGGACAGTATGGTTGCTTTCTGTATGGCATCTATTTTCAATGTACTCACATCTCCCTTATCCTATGTTCGATAGTCTCCATTGATTTTCACATAATCATATGTCAGGTCACAGCCCCATGCCGTTGCCTGTGCATTTCCCTGCTTCATATCAATCAGAATATCAATTTCACTTTCACTTAAAATGCTAAGTGCCACTTCCTCATCGAAGCCGCAGCCCGCACCATCCTTACATACCTGCATACGACCTGCCTTACTGGCAAGTGCCACATCCACCTTACGGATATCGAAATCCCCCTCTGCATACCCGATGGCACACAGGATCCGTCCCCAGTTGGCATCACGCCCAAACATGGCAGCCTTGAACAAAGAGCTTGTGACAACGGATTTTGCAATCGCTTTTGCTGTTTCCGTATCCTTGGCAGAGGTTACCTTGCAGGTTAGCAGCTTGGTAGCTCCTTCCCCATCCTTGGCGATATTCCGGCTGATTTCCACACAGATTTCCATCAGAGCCTGCTTGAAGGCTTCATAATCCTCATTTCGCTCACGGATTTCCGGATTTCTTGCTAAACCATTCGCAAGAATACTCAACATATCATTCGTTGAGGTATCCCCATCAACACTGACCATATTGAAGGTATCTACGACTACCTCATGCACAACGGCATCCAGCAGCTCGGCAGAGATTGCCACATCGGTTGTCAGAAATGCCAGCATCGTTGCCATATTGGGATGGATCATCCCGCTTCCCTTGGCCATACCGCCGATATGACATACCTTGTCCTGGAGTGTAAAGGTCACTGCGAATTGTTTTTTAAAGGTGTCTGTAGTCATGATCCCCTCACAGGCATCGCTTCCGCCCTTCACATCCAGCGCAGAAACCAGCTCCTGCATGTGCTCCTCAAACGGTGTAATGCTCAGCGGCTCGCCAATGACCCCGGTAGAAGCAACGATTATATCCTCTGCGTTTAGATTCAGCTCCTGTGCGCAAAGCTCGCACATGCGGTTTGCAATTTCCTCACCATTGGCGTTGCAGGTGTTGGCATTACCGGAATTGCAGATGATCGCCTGGGCGTGCCCGTCCTGCAGATGCCGCTTGGTAACAGCAATCGGTGCACCCTTCACCTTGTTTAATGTATATGTGCTGGCAGCCGTACACATGACACTGCTGTAAATCAGAGCCAGATCCTTTTTGGACCGGTTCCTGCGAATCCCGCAGTGAATCCCTGCAGCCTGAAAGCCTAGAGGTGCACAGATACCGTTTTCCTTCCAAATAACCATAATCAATTTCCTTTCCCTAGAAGGAGGCAGGCACATACATCAGCCCGCTGTCCTCCTTACAGTCGAACAGAATGTTCATATTTTGTATAGCCTGTCCGGCAGCGCCTTTCACCATATTGTCGATAGCCGATACCAGAATCAGGCGGTTATTGCGTGTATCCATATGCAGGGACACATCACAGAAGTTAGAATACTTAATATATTTCAAATCCGCACAGCTGCCTAGCGGCAGTACGCGGACAAAGGGTTCATCCTGATAGAACACGCGATACATCGTCCACAGCTCCTCCAGAATCGCCTCATCCGTCAAATCCACATAAATCGTGGAAATGATACCGCGGTTAATCGGCAGTAAATGCGGTGTAAAGGTAATGCTTGCGTTGCCTTGGCACAGCTCAGACAGGGTCTGTTCAATTTCCGGTGTATGGCGGTGTGCCGCAACCTTATACGGAGCAAAGGCTTCATTGCAGCGAGGGAAATGTGTGGTATCACTCAGCCCCTTGCCTGCCCCGGTTGTCCCCGACTTCGCATCAATGATAATGTGCTGCTCATTGACCAGCCCCAGCTTCATGAGCGGTGCAAGAGCCAGCGCAACGCTGGTTGGATAGCAGCCCGGATTTCCGATGATATCCGCCCCCTTGATTTGCGCACGATACAGCTCCGGCAAGCCATACACAGCCAGCTCATGAAGCTCACTGTCATGATAATCCAGCTTGTACCATTCCCTGTAGTCCTGCTCATCACGCAGACGGAAATCCGCCCCCAGATCAATGAATTTCACATGAGCATCATAGCATTTGCGTGCCAGCGGCTCACTGAGACCGTGCGGCAGGGATGCAAATACGACATCCGATGCTGCAATTACCGTGTCCTCATCACAGAATACCATATCACAGAGCTGATAGAAGCCCGGATACAATTCACTGATCGGCCTTCCGGTATAGCTTTGGGAGCTGATTGCCGTCAGCTCAGCATATGGATGCATCAGCAGCAGTCGTACAAGCTCTGCCCCGGCATAGCCGCTGGCACCGATAACACCCGCTTTAATCGGTTTCATCTGCCCCCATCTCCTTTCGTATCATGTTCACATGCTCGATATGCGCAGCAACGATTTCCGGAGCCGGTCCACCGATGACCTTGCGCTGCTTCACACAGGTTTCCAGAGAAATCGCTTCATAAATATCTTCTTCAAACTGATCACTGAAGCTTTTATATTCATCCAGTGTCAGTGTTTCCAGTGTTTTTTCCTGTTCCTGAGCATAGCTTACCACTCTGCCCAATACACGGTAGGCATCCCGAAATGCCATGCCCTTCTTTGTCAGATAATCGGCGCAGTCCGTGGCATTGATAAAGCCCTTCGCTGCTGCATTACGCATATTATCCTTGCGAATTGCTGCACTTTTGAGCATCGGTGTAAAGGTGGTTAGACACAGCTGCACTGTATGCAAAGCATCAAAAATGGCCTCCTTATCCTCCTGCATATCCTTATTATAGGCAAGCGGAAGTCCCTTCATCATCGTTAGCAGCGTCTGTAAATCGCCATATACCCGTCCGGTTTTACCTCGAATCAGCTCTGCTACATCGGGGTTCTTCTTCTGCGGCATGATGCTGCTTCCTGTCGCAAAGGCATCGTCAAGCTCCATAAACTTGAATTCCCAGGAGCACCACAAAATGACCTCTTCCGCAAAACGGGACAGATGCATCATAACCATGGAAAGATCGGAAGCGATTTCTATACAGAAGTCGCGATCACTGACACCGTCCAGAGAATTCATGCTGATGCTGTCAAAGTGCAGCTGCTCCCTGACAAATTCACGGTCGATCGGATAGGTGGTAGCCGCCAGGGCGCCACTTCCAAGCGGCAGTATTCGGATACGCTTCTGTGCCTCCTGCAATCGCTGCAGATCGCGCAGAAACATCTCCGCATAGGCCATCAGATGATGGGCGAAGGTAATGGGCTGTGCACGCTGCAGATGCGTATAGCCCGGCATAATGGTTTCCGTATGCTCCTGTGCCTTTTCGCACAGCATTGCCAGCAGCTCCTGCAGCTTGTCACATACCGCACGTACCTCATCACTGCAATACATACGGGTATCCAGTGCCACCTGATCATTACGGGAGCGTGCTGTGTGCAATCGCTTTCCCGCATCCCCGATGCGCTTGGTCAGCTCCTGCTCCATGAACATATGAATATCCTCCGCTGCGGGATCAATCGGAAGCGTGCCGCTTTCGATGTCACTTCGGATGTCGTTTAATCCCTGCTGAATCGCAGCCCCATCCGCTGCATTGATAATACCGCAACGCGCCAGCATAGCGGCGTGTGCCTTGGAGCCCTCAATGTCCTGCATAACCATCAGATGGTCAATGGAAATACTGGAGTTGAAATCATTCAGCCGCTGATCTGCTTCCTTTTTGAATCGTGCATCCCATAAATTCATATGCTCTCGTCCTCTCTTTTCCTTGTATGCTGGAAGTGGTGCAGGTCAAATGCCGCAGCATTCCCGAACTGACTTCCCTTCTTATCTATATTTATTTCTTCCGTTTTTCATCCATGATTGCCTTCACCTTGATCGGCAGGCCATACAGATTGATAAAGCCTGCGGAATCATTTTGATCATAGGAATCATCCTCCCCAAAGCTTGCAATCTGCTCGGAATATAAGGTATATGGTGAGGAGATGCTGGCTGGTGTAAGATTTCCCTTATACAGCTTGATTTTTACCTCGCCGCTCACGGTTTCACTTGTCTTATCAACAAACGCACTCAATGCCTCACGAAGCGGAGTAAACCACTGTCCATTGTATAGAATTTCACCGAATTTCACCCCTACCCCCTGCTTGTAATGCATGGTTTCCTTATCCAGACAGATGGACTCCAGCCACTGATGCGCCTTATATAAAATGGTTCCGCCCGGCGTTTCATACACACCGCGGCTCTTCATTCCCACCAGACGGTTTTCTACCATGTCAATAATACCGATGCCATTGGCTCCGCCAATCTCATTCAGCTTTGTAACCATGGCCTGACCGCCCAGCTTTTCACCATTTAATGCGGTTGGGATTCCCTTTTCAAAGGACAGTGTGATATAGGTTGGTGTATCCGGTGCCTGTTCCGGCGTCACTCCCATCTCCAGTATGTCGTCATACTGCGGTTCATTCATCGGATCCTCCAGATCCAGTCCCTCATGGCTTAGGTGCCACAGATTCTTATCCTTGGAATAATTGGTTTCCCTTGAAATTTTCAACGGAATATTATGCGCTTCTGCATAATCAATTTCATCATCTCTGGATTTCAGCTCCCATGTCCGCCATGGCGCAATGATCGGCATATCCGGTGCAAATGCCTTGATAGCCAGCTCGAAACGCACCTGGTCATTCCCCTTACCGGTACAGCCGTGACAGATGGCGTCAGCCCCCTCCTGCTTTGCGATTTCCACCAGCTTTTGTCCGATCAGCGGTCGTGCAAAGGCGGTTCCCAGCAGATATACATCCTCATAGACCGCATTGGCCTTCAGACACGGATAAATATAATCCTCAACAAATTCATCCTTTAAATCCAGAATATACAGCTTGCTGGCACCGGTCTTGATTGCTTTTTCCTCCAGCCCGTCCAGCTCTGTTCCCTGACCGACGTCGGCAGATACTGCAACAACCTCACAGTTATTGTAATGCTCCTTCAGCCAAGGAATGATGATGGAGGTATCCAGTCCTCCGGAATATGCGAGTACTACCTTCTTGATGTCTTTTGTTTCCATGTTCTTCTCCTCTACTTTCTTTTGCTTTTGCTCTACCTTCATTGTAACACGTTTTCAGTCTTCCTCATCGCTTTCATCGTCGTTTCATCATATTTTTCATACTCTCACCTCATGTACAAAAAAAGCGCCGTTCGATATGCTCGAAAGACGCTTGCACGCGGTACCACTTCCGTTGCTCTGTCAGCGACAGAACCCCTTATTTCATAACGCAGAAAGATCGCGTCCCATGATACTTGATTCCCACAGGCTCTAGCAGGTGCGTTTCCTCATACATTTCACAACAGCCTTCCACCAACGCTGTCTCGCTTTAGATCCCAGTATGATTACTCTCCTGCATCATCGATTTGTTGAATACATCATACTACTGTGAAAACACAATGTCAACCTTAAATTTCATAATTTTACATTTTGTTATCATTTGTTTCATTTTTATTACAAAACAAGTTTCTTTCTTTCATTTTATACCGTCTCAAGCAAGACTGCTTTGACAATCCCTGCAGAATACAGTAGAATTTAGCTATACATATGAAATAACCGTCAGGAGGGAGTCTTATGAACTTTATCTTTATTTCTCCGCACTTTCCGGAAAGCTACTGGCTGTTCTGTCAGGGATTGAAGAACAACGGCGTCAATGTGCTGGCGATTGCGGACACTCCGTATAACTCGTTAAGCACCAATCTGAAGAATTCCATCAATGACTTCTATCAGGTTTCCAGTCTTGAAAATTACGATGAAATGCTGCGGGCTGTTGCCTGGTTTACCTATAAGCATGGTAAAATCGACTGGATTGAATCAAATAATGAATACTGGCTTCGTCAGGATGCAGCCCTGCGCAGAGATTTCCATGTTGAAAACGGATTCCCCTGTGAAGCGCTCGACAACTGTCAGAGTAAGCATCGCATGAAGGAATTTTTTGCAGCTGCCGGGTTGAAAACCGCACGCTGGCAGCTGGCAACCACCCTCAAGGATGCACAGGCATTCACAGAGCTTGTCGGATATCCAATCGTGATCAAGCCGGATATCGGCGTAGGCGCAAGTGATACGCACAAAATCAAAAACGAGGAAGAGCTGCGCACTGCCTTTACCCATGGCTTCAAGGAGGCTATGATTATGGAGGAATACATAAACGGAAGCTGTTTTTCCTTTGACGGTATCACGAACAGCAAAAAGGAGCTGCTGTTTGTGACCTCTCATCAATACACGGATAGTATTATGGATGCTGTCAATGAGCAGAAAAATATCGGCTGTTATTCCTATAAGGATATTCCTGCCGACATCATGGAGGCCGGTATCCGCAGTGTGGAAGCCTTTGATACCCGCAGCAGATTCTTCCATTTTGAATTTTTCCGTCTGCTGGAGGATCAGGCAGTCGGTAAAAAAGGAGATATTATCGGCCTTGAGGTCAATATGCGCCCACCCGGCGGCTTTTTGCCGGATATGATCAACTATGCCAATGACAGCAATGTCTATCAGCTGTGGGCAGATATGATCGTTCACGACACGATCCATTACCAGCAGGTACGTAAGTATTCCTCCGGCTTCATCGGAAGAAGAGACCGTCTGCACTATGCACATACGACACAGGACATTCAGGATACCTACCGCGACAGTATTTTGATGATTCGCCGTCTTCCTGCGGCTCTTGCCACTGCGATGGGTGATGAAGTGATTGTAGCACGCTTTAAAACCGAGGAGGAAATCCTTGATTTCTTCCTCTATGTACAGGAATAACGAAAAAAGCAAACTAATACGAAAACGGGACATAAAAAAGAGATTTCGCAAATGATGAAGAGCTTCATTTGCGAAATTTCTTTTTCTTTTTTTCAAATATAACCGCGAGGGTATGGCTGTTCTTTTATCATGCAAAGGTCCATAGTCCTACAATGCAGCGCGCAGCACATTCTCCACCTTTTCCTTTGTCGGAACACCCTCCAGAAGCTTAACACCATCTACGAAATAGGTTGGAACATACCAGTAGTCCAGAGAATCCGCAAGCTCCTTCTGTTCCTGTTCCTCAATTTCCTCTATGACCACGTCCCGCAGCTCAGGATAGCTGTCCTGCAATTCCTTTACCATTGCGAATGCCGCTTTGCAATGCGGACATCCCTTCAAATACATCATACGTACATGCTTCATGAACATCATCTCCTTTATATTACTATAGCACAGCATGCCCCAAAGCCACAGGAATATGCCTACAGCAGCATTGTCAGTGCCAGCAAAAGCTGCGCTGTGTAGTACAGACTCAGATTCCAGCGGGTCATGCGTGCTGTGCTTCGATTGCCAAACAGCATAAATGCCAGAATCAGATCACTCATCACAAAGCACAGCGTGGCTATATTCAGGATGCCGCCATATGCCATTCCATCCTGCAAATGCCAAAGAGCGCACGCTTCCATAAACAAAATAACAGCAGCATAGACCGTACTGGGAAGACGCATCGCTTCAAAATCCACCTTGCTGCGCGTTAAGCCTGCGATGACGAGCAATGCCAGTAAAGCCGAACAAATCGCAGTCAGAACCCCCGCTTTCATCGGCATGACATAAAGTGCAGCCACATATGCCAGATGTCCGAATAGGAAAAAGAGCAGTCCTGTCAGAAAGAAGAAGTCCTTCCTTTTGGGATAGCAAAACGGCAGGGCTAGCAGAACATCACCAATCGCTCCCAGCACAAGTCCTGCCAGCATCCATCCCCCATACCACCTATCCTCACAAGCAGCAAACGCACAAAAGCCGACGAGCAGAAAGCAGAAGGAGGAAGCACTTTTCCAGCCCAGTGCGGTAAACGCAGAGGAATGCTCCTTGAAAATATAATACAGAACAACGAACAGAAACAGCAGACATGCAATACCGATCATAGCCTCTCTCCCCTTCCTATCCCAATTATAACAAACCCAACATCATTTGACATCATTTTTGTGCTATAATACTGACCATGAGGTGATGGTATGATTGAGAAACGAGATATTTATATCCCCTGCTTTCAGGATATGAGAATGCTGCATATCTATCTGCCGGAGGATTACGAAAACGAAACAAGGCATTACCCTGTCCTGTATATGTTTGATGGTCACAACCTGTTCTACGATGAGGATGCGACATTTGGCAGAAGCTGGGGATTGAAGCGATGGCTGGATGAGCATACTGCACCGCTTATCGTCGTCGGTGTGGAATGCAACCATGAAGGAAATCGCCGGCTGGAAGAATTCTCTCCCTATGACTTCAGTGATACGACGGTTGGTTTTATTCACGGTCAGGGCAAGGAGCTTATGGAGTGGATGAGCAGCGACCTGAAGCACTGGATCGATCATGCCTACCGGACACTGCCCGGAAAGCAACATACAGCAATCGGCGGCAGCTCAATGGGCGGTCTTATGGCACTGTATGCAGTTGTCCATCACTGTGATATTTACAGTAAGGCAGCCGTCCTATCCCCCTTCATCTATCGTCTGAAGGAGGAGCTTCTTACCGAAATTCAGGCCTGTCCCAAGCTGCGTTCGCATAAAATTTATATATCCTGGGGGAGTGATGAATTTCGCAGCAAGCAGCAGCTGGCGCTTGCCAGCGGCAGAATTCTCGAGCTGATGCGCAGCCTTGAGGAAAAAGAGGCTAGGGTGTATCCCAATCTCGTCTTCAAGGGAAGACATAATGAGGAAAGCTGGGAACAGGAGCTGGATACCGTCCTTCCATGGCTGTTTACACAATGAAAAAAGCGGATATTTGAAGTCCGCTTTTTCTGTAGTCATAGCAGGATATTCGCGATCACCAAAATCAGCATCACTAAGAGGAGCACAGCCAGCAGAATCAGAAAATCTCTGCGATACTGGTTCCAATATGCCTGCATATTTTGTCCGTATTCGATATCCTTCTGCATCCGCTCTCTGACAGCCTTAGTCATTACGATTTTTTTGCGACCTGACATTGCCGTCCCCTCCTTTCCTTATCTATCTATATCATACCATATAACCAGTGTATGTACATACTTCTGGAATACTTCGCCTGTTTTTGGGAAAGCTTTTCACCTTACTGCTTCGTTAGAGAAATATAGTAGGGCACGATATTAACGTATGCTCCATCACTTTGTAAAAAGCCGCCCGGTATGGTGCCCAGAGCGTGAAATCCCAGACTCTCATACAAATGCCGTGCGGAAGCATTGCTTTCTACGACAGCATTAAACTGTAGAATGCGAAAGCCCAAAGCCTTTGCCGTCTGCATACAGTCCAGCACCAGCGCTCTACCGATATGCTTTCCCCTTTGCTTCTGATCGACTGCAAAGCTGGCATTGCATATATGTCCGCAGCGACCTACATTATTCGGATGCAGGATATACAGCCCCGTCAGCACAGTATCCTCATCGATACAGACACGCGTCTTGCTCTGAGAGGAAAAAAAGACATCGCCGCTTTGTTCATCCAGCTGCTCCAGCTGAGGAAAGGCATTTCCCTGTGCGACTACAGCATTCCATATGCGGCACATCTGTGGCAGATCCTGTCGTTGATAATCTCGCAGCATCAGCTGTCCTCTCCATTGATGACCAGCTCCCTGACACTACGCTTTGGAACATGGTGCACATCCTGTGCATCCCGATAATATGTCGTATCTCCCTGTTCATTCACATTCTCAAGGACAATCGTTTCATCCGGTTTTCCAATAGCCAGAACCAGCAGCGGACGAAGCTGCTCTCTGAGCTTCAGCACTTGCTGCAATGCTTCCTTTTGAAAGCTGCCAATCATACAGCCGCCAAGCCCCAGCTCTGCAGCACGCAGCAGCATCGTCTGAGCTACAATACCAACATCCTTCAAATATGCATCAAGTGCCGGTGAAATGGCCGTATCCTGACAAATCACGATAAAGGCTCTGGGGCAATGTCCCTTGTACGGCACCTCCTTCTTCAGGGCTTTTGCCCATGCGGTTAAGGGCTGAATCCGATCCGTCTCTTCCCTCTCACAGGCTAGATAATATTTCAGCGCCTGTTTATTCACACTGGAAGGTGTCAGTCTGGCATGCTCTACCAGATTAATCAGCTCCTTGCGAGTAACCGCTCTTGTTTCATCATATCCCCGATAGCTTCGGTTTTTCAATAACAGATCCTTCAGCATAAAGATCCCTCCTCCTATCCATTATAGCACTGCATACCCACATCTCATAGCTCCTGATTATAGATTTTGGAAACCTGCTTCCTGTTGCGGATAATCAGCAGGAAAATAGCAAGCATGGATACAGAGGCAAACAGCAGGGCCGTTACTGGATAGGATACGTATTGTGCAATTACACCTGCGCTGAATCTGGAAGCCATCATGATGAGAGCAACCAGCACCTGAAACAATGCATTCACTCTTGCCCGCATGTGAGAGGGCAAATAGTTCTGTGTGCTGGCTTCCCGTATATTCAGGGAATTGATGCCCAGAAAGCCGCAGGTAAATCGATTGACAACCATGAGCGGATAAGGAAGAAACAGGAACACCATATCCAGCGATTCATAAACTGCATACACGCTGACAGCTACCTGATAGCGTTTCTTTGCCGGAATATGCAGGACGTAATGCATAAACCCTCCAGCCATACGCCCAAGGGTATCCGCCGTTGTCAGAAATGCATACATCGTCGTTGTGAGTATGGGAGATGATTGAAACATCGCCATGGTTACCAGATTGATCCCCTCTGCCGAGGCATTGGTAACCGCCATGTAGCCGTAAATGGAACGGATTCCCTTTTCTTTCTTTAGATAACGAAAGCCATCCAACAGATCTGCCTTATACCCCTGCATGGTAAATACACGCTTTCCGACTGTTTCCTGATAGCGTATACGCGCTTCAAACAGAGCTGCCAGCAACAGCAGCACACCCTCCATCGCACAAATCCAGGCAATCCCCAGATGTACATACAGCAGGGATGCAACCGGTGTGAATAACGCTGTCACACTGGGATAAATCAAAGAGGATACGGAATAGCCCTTCTGTGCAAAGCCCTTGGGAATCAGATCGGGATACAGGGAGGAATATGCCAGAGAATAAATGGCTCCGGTGGATGCGGTAAGCAGGGAAAATATTAGATAGCCCGCATAAGAAAATTCCTGTACAAGCAGAAAGGCGGCAAACAGCAGATACAGAATGCCATTTCCACTGTCCAGCATGACGATCAAACGCTTTCTGCTGCTGCCATCGACCAGTGGCGCTGCCAGAATGGGAATCAGAACCGTCGGCATCAGGGATACCGCTGAGAAAATCCCCGTCATGAGTGTTGAGGAGGTATGGTCGAAAACAACAAGCGACAGTGCAAAGCTCATGGCGGTAGAACCGATTGCACTGATCAGTGTCCCCAGTGTAATAATCGTAAAATCATGTGACCATAGGGTCTTTTTCATATACATCATCTCCTACACTCAGTATACTCCATTATATGAATACAAAAAATACCCTGTATTTGGGAAAATCGCAACCGAATATCAGGGTTAAGGTATTAAAAAAAACAGTTTTTTAAGAAAATTCCGTTTCCTCCATCAGCTGCATGACCTCCTTGTATCGGCGGCTCTTTTTCAAAGCAGTAATGAGGTAGGACAGATGAAACTGGCGAAAGCCGTGGAAATAGAGGGAGCTGTCACAAAGCTTGTACAAGCAATCGATATACACCTTGGCATCGACTGCAGTCCCATAGCGGTATTTCACAAACTGCACGATTTCTCTGCGACCATCGTTCTCATGGGAATCCAGCTGCCTCTCCATCTCCTGTACATAGCGAAGCCCTTCCTTCTTTTGATCTAGCCGTTCATATAATAGAGCCAGCTTATGACAGCATAAAAAGGTATCATCCAGTATCTGATAGGCCTTTAGAAGCAGTGGCAGCGCCTTTTGATCCTCCCCCCACTGCTGATATGTGGATCCGATATTATACCATACATGGGCCTGCATCTGCTTGTTTTTGCTGCTGCGGCAAAGGTGCTCACAGCGCTCATAATACATCAGCATGACGCCTTCCGCATGCATGCCGGAATAGCAGTTTGCGACATGCATGGACGCATCGATCATGCAGGGCAGAAAGCCTTCCTCACAGGCAAGGTCATAGGCCTTTAGATGGTGATGCAGAGCCTGCGAGTAGTCTCCCATACGAGCATACACATATCCCTTTTCCTGATATAAAATACTCCAGCCTCCATATTTCTGTGCTTCCTGCAGCTGGGCGAGTATCTCTGAAAGCGCGTGTGCTTCCTTTGCTTGAAATGCCTGTCTCGCACATAGAAAATGATATAAAAACCGCTGATCATCCTGCATATAGGGAAGAAAAACCGAAGCTGATGCCAATGTTGTTTCTGCCTGCTCCTTTTCATACAACGCTTTTATAAGCAAAGCATCCACACAGAGGGGAGAATTTAAAAGTCGCTCCATCTGTTCCTCCAGCTCAAAAGCTTCGCTTTGTTCCTCATAAAACCAGGCTGCAGCAAGCTCCTGAAGCTTTTCCTTCCAAACAGTGAGCCATTCTGGCTGCTCCTGAAACGCTATCCCCAGTCTGTGAAACAGCGCCTGATAAATTTCATCCGCCGCCTGTACCTTTCCCTGCTCCAGCTTACTGAGATAGGAAACAGCGCAGATGCCATGACACAGCCCCTCCTGTGAGTAGTTTCTCTGCAGCCGATGACAACGTATTAAAAAGCCTCGTAAATCCATAAAATCACCTCATTTTCATTTTCGTTGCAGAAGCGCATACCAGATCGCCGTTCTGCAATACGCAGCACGAATACAAGCAGCCACTTCCACAGCTTTTCTTATGACGACAATCGCTGCCGCCGATGCAAACATTTTTCATTCATAGACAGCCTCCAAACCCACATCCGCCTTCTGTTACCTATCTCAGCACTTCACTGCATGAAATTTACCTGCTGCTCAACAGCCACATGGATATCATGATGATATCAGGTATGAGATCACAATACAAGCAAACAAAAGCCCCTCCTTCTTCCCTCAGTCAGAAGACATTATGCTACAAGGATTGCTGCATAATCAAACTTTGTCTGCACGCAAGCATTACCAAAAAGATACAGGACAAACTATGGTAGCTATTCAAGAGGCAATGCTGAGGTTGTTGTGGGAACAAGTCTGCCAATGCAAAGGTCTCCACACGGGATAGAAATGCTTATAAAGCATTTGCAGGATTGCAGGTGCATCGTGTTGATTGCGCGCATAGCAGCCATTTGCATACCATGCACTGCTATATATCAGCTCTGCTATCGTTTGTGCATCTCATGCAGTCGTCTGATAGCGATAATAATTGGTGCTTGCTAGCTTTGCTGCCGCATTGCTGAAGGCTTGTATCTGAAAGCCGCCTTAAAAAGCTGCTTCATCATTTTATGCTTCCTGGATGACTTCCCTCTTTATGGGACTAGGATAGAGCAGAATGTAGAAGTTTACAACGTTTTTCTTGCATGACAAACGGAAATTCACTATAATTGAGCCAGAGATAAAGGAGGCCGTCTATGTTTGATCGTTCCATTCATTCGTATTCTGTTTTATCAGAGAACAGAAGAATTATTGCCATCAGCGATATTCATGGCAATCTGCCTGTATTGAAAAAGCTGCTCCGCAAAGTTGCCTTTGACCCGGAAAAGGACGAGCTGTTCCTCGTTGGTGATTTACTTGAAAAGGGACCCTATAATCTGGAAACACTGCACTACATCATGGAGCTTTCCAGATATTCGCATGTGCATCCCATGATTGGGAACTGCGATGTAGTATGCCGCAATGTGCTGTATGATACCCGTCTGGATTTTCTGCAGGAGATTCTGCTGAATCGATGCAACAGCATTCTGCATGAAATGGCACAGCGCATCGGTCAACACATCGACAGGGATACGGATATGGTTGTTCTCAGCAAGAAGCTGCGAGAGGTATTTCTCAGGGAATTGACCTTTATCGACAGGCTTCCCCATGTGATTGAAACAGAGCAGTTCATCTTTGCCCACGCAGGCATACGGGATGAAAAAACCTATGGTCGGGATATGCGTGATATCATGGTACAGGATCTATTTATGAAGGAGGCCGTCAGCTTTCATAAATACATTGTCGTCGGACACCTGCCGGTAAGCGAATATCGAACCGACATCTGCTGCTTCAATCCCATTATTGACACACATCGTCATATCATATCCATAGACGGCGGAAATGAAGTAAAATCGGCAGGACAGCTGAATGCACTCATTTACGAGCAGGGAAGATTTCAGTTCGCATGCAGTGATCAGCTGAAGAAGGCACGTATAACTCGTGATGTTCTCCCCGTCAACAGGGCTCCCTTTTTTATCACCTGGCATGAGGGACGCGTACATGTGCTGCGCGATGAAGGCGTCTGCTGTCTTTGCCGGCATGAAGCCAGCGGCAGAGTGGTGCCTATCGCAAAAGAATTTTTGTTTCACAAGGGCAAGGAGCTTCATGCCTGTGATTTCACCAATTACCAGATACCTGCCAAGCGTGGAGATCTGGTAAAAATCGTACGCCGCACAAAAGAGGCTGTGCTTGTGAAAAAGCAGGGCCTGATGGGCTGGATTCCTGCTGATGCACTCACCTGCGTACACTGAACACATGCACATACATGCTATGAAGGAGAATATAAACGCTTTGCCTTTGCAAAGCAAAAGGCTTATAACCGCCCCGGTTCTCACTCACTTTTGAATATCATCAAGAGGAAAAGTAGTAGGGTTCGTTTCATTGATGTACCCTGCTATTTTTGAGTAAGAACAAGCCTTACCAAGGGATTGGTGATAAGCTTTTTTATATTCCTATCTGTTTATACAAATCGCGATGCATGCCTTTTCTGTAATTGGAAGCTTACTAGCTTTCCCGCATCCGTACAAGCAGGGCGTTCACAAATTCGATAAATCGATCCACTTCCTTCTCTTCTGTTGCCCAGGATGTCACAAAGCGCATTGCCGTATGTGTTTCATCCATTGCTTCCCAGACCTGAAATGCATATTCCTTCTGCAGCTCTTCAATCAGCATATTGGGTAGAATAGGGAAAATTTGATTCGTTGTCGTCTTGATAAAGAATGGCAGACCGCAAGCCTCCATGGCATCTTGCAGCTTCTGTGCCATACGGTTTGCATGCGCTGCGATTTCAATATAGCGGTTTCCTTCAAACAATGCCGCAAACTGTACACCCAGCAGCCACCCCTTGGCAAGCATGCCACCGCGCTGTTTGATCATATAGCGGAAGTCTTTTTTCAATTCATCGTTGACAATAACAACCGCTTCCCCGAAGAAAGCGCCATTCTTGGTCCCGCCAAGATAGAATACATCACAGTATGTACACAAATCAGCGAAGGATACATCATTATCCTCTGCTGCAAGAGCAGCACCCATGCGGGCACCATCCATAAACAGATACAAGCCGTATTCCCTGCAAACTGCTGCAATCTGTGTTAATTCCTCCTTGTGATAGATGGTTCCGATTTCCGTCGCATTTGAGATATAGACCATGGCAGGCTTCACCATATGCTCATCCTCATGCAAATGCACCGCTTTGCGAATTCCCTCCGGTGTGATTTTCCCATCCACACTATCCGCTATCAGCACCTTGTGCCCAGTCGCTTCCACAGCACCTGTTTCATGAACATTGATATGCCCGCTATCTACAGCAATCACTGCCTCATACGGACGTAGAGCAGCCGCAATCACCGTCAGATTAGCCTGGGTTCCGCCGACCAGAAAGTGTATATCGCAATCCTCACATTGCAGCTTTTCCTTCAACATTTGCTTTGCATGCTCACAAAGTGCATCCTCACCATACCCGACATTCTGACACTGATTCATATCCAGCAGGCGCTTTAGGATATCAGGATGAGCACCCTCACTATAATCATTACGAAAACTATACATATATTCATTCCTCATTTCTTTTTTACTCTATCATTATAATACAGGCAGAGAGAAAAGGAAACGAAAAGGCGGCCGGAATCTCATCGTCCGTACCGCCAATCGTTTGCCCTGTATTGTCTGTGATTATTACTACTACCATTGAGACTTCTACATGCTAATGCTACTCACTACAAGCTACCTTATCATTCCAACACAATGCTATGCCAGACAATACCAAGGCTGAGTCAGCCAGAGAAGCAATCTCCAAGACCGATGGTCTCCACTGCCTCCCCCGCATGAGCTCTATATCATCACTTTCAACAAGTGTGATAATCTTTAGCCACCTTTATTATATAAAATACAGCAATAATGTAAAGCGTTCTGGAATTTTTGGCAGAAAAATGGAAAAAAAGGGATATTTCATCCCTTTTCTGATTTGATTTATGCCTTTAATCCGATCAATTCATCACGGAACAGACGTTCATCCATGGTTTTCAGGTTATCAGCGACAGCAGGCTTGAACTCCATCTGTCCCAGAACATCCTTATCCAGATCAACGCCCGGTGCGATCTCCGTTAATGTCAGCTTACCATCCAACAGCTCGAATACCGCACGCTCGGTAACGTACAGAACCTTTTGTCCTGTCTCAGTTGCGAAATCTGCTGAGAAGGTAATCTGTTCAACTTCCTGTTTGAACTTTTTGATTCTTCCCTCCTGCAGAATGTGCAGCTTACCGTCTTTGACCTCAACCTTGAGTCCGCCTGCAGTAAAGGTACCGCAGTACACAACAACCGGGGAAGTCTGTGTAATATTGATAAACCCGCCACAGCCTGCAATTTTCGGTCCGAAACGGCTGACGTTGATGTTACCGGAGCAGTCGCATTCCGCAAGACCGAGGAATGCCTGATCCAGTCCGCCTCCGTCATAGAAGTCAAACTGATATGGCTGATCGATGATTGCATCCGGATTTGTACACGTTCCAAATGCAGTACCTGCATTCGGCACACCGCCGATTCCACCGGCTTCCACCGTCAGCTTCAAGCCTGGAAGCCCCTCTTCATTTGCCACATTGGCGATGCCCTCCGGCATACCGATGCCAAGGTTGATAATCGCAGCGGGATCCAGCTCCATCGCCGCACGACGGCAGATGACCTTACGCTCATTCAGCTTCATTGGTGCAATGGAATTGACCGGAACTTTAACCTCTCCGCTCAATGCAGGATCATACGGGTTCGCATATGTCTGCCAGTGATTTTCCGGGCGTGCAACAACGATGCCATCTACATAAATTCCCGGAATTTTTACTTTTCTTGGATCCAGTGTACCGTTCTGTACCACCTTTTCCACCTGCAGCAATACGATACCGCCGGAATTCTTCGCAGCCTGAGCAATGGAAAGAGAGTCCAGAGTAGCTGCTTCCTTTTCCATGGTCGCATTGCCATCCTCATCACAATACGTAGCACGAATCAGTGCCACATTTAGCGGGAAGGATTTATAACGCAGCCACTCTTCCCCATCGATATGCATCAGCTCGACAAGGTCTTCCTTAGAGCGCTCATTCATCTTCGCTCCCTCAATACGAGGGTCGACAAAGGTTTTCAAGCCAACCTTTGTTATCGTACCGGGACGATGTCCGGCAATATCACGAAACATCAGAGAAATGGTTCCAAGAGGAAGGTTGTAGCCCTCTACCTTGTTTTCAAATACCAGCTTCTGCAGCTTAGGAATTAGCCCCCAGTGACCACCGATGATACGCTTCAGCAGTCCCTCGTGCCCCAGCTTGTTCAAACCGAGACGATCTGTTCCATCTCCGATTCCCGCAGAAAACATGATGGTCAGATCCTTGGGATGTCCGCTCTTGAGAAAGGATTCTTCGATACCTACAGAAAATTCCTGAGGATGTCCGGATCCGATGAAACCGCCAATTCCAATAGCAGCACCATCCGGAATCATGGAAACTGCCTGTTCAATGCTTATTACTTTACTCAAATCGATTACCTCCTTTGTATTATTTCCTGCTTTCAGTGTATCATAAGCGAAAGCGTTTACGGAAATAATAAGCTCAAGAATTTTCTTGCTTATTTGTTAGCGAATTTTTTGTCCTTTGTTTTTTCCAGGAAGCAGGTCATACCATAGGTCTGATCTTCCGTTGCAAAGCAGTTGGAGAATTCTTCTACTTCGATTGCGATTCCGCCATCGATATCCGTCTGCAATCCGTTGTTGATTGCTTTTTTACTGTTTGCTACAGCAATCGGTGCATTCTTAGCGATACCATTTGCCATTTTCATAACAGCTGCCATGAGCTCTTCTGCAGGAACAACGTTATTTACCAGACCGATTGCATATGCACGCTCTGCTTTGATGTTTCTCGCTGTATAAATCATTTCCTTCGCAATTCCAGTACCAACCAGACGTGCCAGACGCTGTGTTCCACCGAAGCCCGGTGTGATTCCCAAGCCTACCTCCGGCTGTCCGAACACTGCATTTTCACTTGCCACACGGATGTCGCAGCTCATTGCCAGCTCACAGCCTCCGCCCAATGCGAAGCCGTTTACAGCAGCAATTACAGGGCAGCGGAATGTCTCAATCTTACGGAATACCTCGTTACCGAATTTTCCGTATGCCGCAGCCTCTTCCACACTCTTATCCTTCATTTCAGCGATATCTGCGCCAGCAACAAAGGATTTCTCTCCTGCTCCGGTAAGTACCAGTGCATATACGTCATTGTTTGCCGCAACTTCATCCAGTGCCTGGTTCAATTCCGTCAAAACTTGTGTGCTTAATGCGTTCAATGCTTTCGGACGGTTGATTGTGATCGTAGCAACATGTCCTTCATAGTTTACTAAAATAGTTTCCATTGTATTCATCTTCCTTTCCGTTTTTAAAAAGTGAATCCACAATTTCAATGGGTTTCATGTGAAATTACAGATTCACTCGTCATGTGTTCTATGCGTGAATTATTTAGAGTAGTCGTAGAATCCGACACCGGACTTCTGACCAAGCTTACCACCGCGAACCATTTTGCGGATCAGCGTACAGCAGCGATACTTAGAGTCTTTTGTTTCATTGTAAAGAACATCCATGATAGCTTCCACGATATCCAGACCAATCAGGTCACCCAGTGCCAGAGGTCCCATAGGGTGATTAGCCCCCAGCTTCATAGCTGTATCGATATCTTCAACAGATGCGATTCCTTCCTGCAGGATGAATGCAGCCTCGTTGATCATAGGAACCAGAATACGGTTTACAACAAATCCAGGGCCCTCAGCTACCTCTACCGGAGTTTTCCCTAAGGATTTGGAGATTTCCAGAATTGCTTCCTTTGTTTCAACAGGCGTGTTGATTCCGGAAATAACCTCAACCAGCTTCATACGGTCAGCAGGATTGAAGAAGTGCATACCAATTACATTGTGTTTGATTCCAGTAGCGATTTCCGTGATGGATAAAGAAGAAGTGTTAGATCCAAAGATACAGGAATCCTTACAGATTTCATCCAGTGTTGTGAACAGCTCTTTCTTAACTTCCATCTTTTCCAGAACAGCTTCCACGATCAGATCGCAGTCAGCCAGATCCTTGTATTCTCCAGCCTTCAGATTGCCCTTTACTTCAGCAGCCTTGTCAGCAGTCATTTTTTCTCTTGAAACCAGTTTGTCCAGCTTTTTAGCGATTTTGTCGATTCCGCCCTGTGCCCATTCGATTTTGATGTCACATACGGTTACATCGTAACCATTGGAAGCAAATGCATTTGCAATACCCTGGCCCATTGTTCCGGCACCAATTACACCAACTTTTTTCATAGATTTATCTCCTTTACTTTTTCTTTTTATATACCAAGAGGGGCAGTTTCCCACCCTCTTGTATATGCGTTATCTTATCCTTTTTTTGCAGCGATGATTTCGTCCTTCAGCAGAGGAAGAACTTCCTTAACATCACCGATGAAGCCCATGTTTGCAATGCTGAAGATTTCAGCCTGCGGGTCACGGTTGATGGCAATGATCATATCGGATTTTTCCATACCGGCAACATGCTGACATGCACCAGAGATACCGCATGCAATGTACAGACTAGGACGTACCGTCTTACCGGTCTGCCCAACCTGAATTGCCTTGTCAGCAAATCCATCATCAACTACGGCACGGGAAGCACACAGCTCTCCGCCCAGCTCTTCAGCAACCGCCTGCACCATATCCAGACAGTCTTCTGCACCACGGCCTGCACCTACCAGGATATCAGCCTTTGTGATGTCAACGCCTTCTACTACTTTAGCGATAACTTCCTTTACGATGACCTTAGGATCTGTATCTGTCCAAGCCGGAGCAAATTCTACAATCTCTCCAGTTCTGGAAGCATCCACAGCGTCCATAGAGAATACATTTGGACGGATGGTTGCCATCTGCGGACGCGTATCCGGACATACGATGGTACCAAACAGGTTTCCACCGAATGTAGGACGGGTAACCAGCAGCAGTGCTTCTCCGTCTTTTGCTTTTTCCTGATCGATTTCGATCTTCGTAGCATCTGCAGTCAGACCGGCATTCAGACGAGCAGCTACACGTGGTGCAAGGTCACGACCAAGTACGGTAGCTCCCGTCAGGAAGCTGTCTGGCTTGAAGTTGTTGATGACCTGTGTCAGGGCATCCGCATAGAACTGTGTAGAGTATCCTTCCAGCAGCGCATCATCCACAACGATCACCTTGTCAGCACCGTGTGCGATTACATCGTTTGCCTTGTCTTTGATGTTGTGTCCAAGCAGTACACCGACAACCTGGAAGTTCATCTGAGGAATGGATGCAACCAGTTTTCTAGCTTCGGAAATCAGTTCGTATCCAACGTTGGCAACTTCGCCGTTTTTCTGTTCTACGAATACGTAAATGTCTTTATATCCTTCAAATTTAGCCATTGTTCCTTCTCCTCCTATTTCGTAATGATCTGCTTGTCTTTCAGTGTCTTTGCAATCAGTTTGGCAGCTTCTGCAGCTGGCAGATCGAATGTTTCTGTTTCAGCAGATACTTCTTTGGTGAATGTAGCGTGAACCTTTGTTGGAGAACCTGCAAGGCCAACGATGCTCTCATCGATTCCCAAATCATCAAATGTCATAACTTTCACTTCTTTAGAGAAGGAGTCAACGATATCGTTACAGTTCATGTAACGTGGCTCGTTCATTCCACTTAATGTTGTCAGAACACAAGGCAGCTTTGCCTCAATGATCTCTTCACTGTCTTCCAGTGATTTTCTAACAGTAACAGCAGTATCGCTAAGTTCAATAATGTCGTCTACGTAGGTAACCTGCGGAATGTTCAGACGTTCAGCTGTCTGTGGACCAACCTGTGCAGTATCCCCATCAATTGCCTGACGTCCTGCAATGATCAGGTCATAGCCTGTCTTGTTCAATGCAGCAGCCAGTGTGCTGGAAGTCGCACATGTATCAGCACCTGCAAACTTGCGGTCAGTGATCAGGATACATTCGTCAACTCCACGAGCGTATAATTCTTTCAGCATTCCCGTAGCCTGAGGAGGTCCCATGGAAATGATAGTAACGCTTGCCCCGTATTTTTCTTTCAGCTGCAATGCAGCTTCCACACCAGCCAGATCATCTGGGTTGATGATACTAGGAACTCCGGCACGAATCAATGTACCAGTAACTTTGTCAACACGGATCTCAGTAGAATCCGGTACCTGTTTTACAAGAACGATAATTTTCATAATCTTCGTATCCTTTCTTTTCTCTCTGTATTACTTCAGCATTGCGCCACTGATAACCATACGCTGTACTTCGGAAGTACCCTCATAGATTTCAGTGATCTTAGCATCACGGAACATTCTTTCAACCGGATAGTCACGTGTATAACCGTATCCACCCATCAGCTGAATTGCCTTGGTCGTAACCTCCATAGCAACCTCTGCTGCGAACAGCTTTGCCTTAGCAGCTTCTACAGAGTAAGGAAGACCTTTTTCTTTCTTCATTGCTGCATCATATACCAGCCATCTAGCTGCATCTGTTTTTACCTGCATATCAGCCAGCTGGAACTGTGTGTTCTGGAATTTCGCAATGGAACGTCCGAACTGCTTACGAGCCTTTACATAAGGTACGGTTTCATCAATTGCGCCCTGTGCAATACCAAGTGCCTGTGCAGCGATACCGATACGTCCGCCATCCAGTGTCATCATGGCAATTTTAAAGCCTTTTCCTTCCTGTCCTAACAGGTGGTCCTTACTTAAACGCACATTGTTGAAAATCAGCTCACTGGTTGCACTACCGCGGATACCCAGCTTCTTTTCATGCTGACCAACAGTGAACCCTGGCATTCCCTTCTCTACGATAAATGCAGAGATACCATGTGTTCCCTTTGTCTTGTCTGTCATTGCGAAGATTACATATACATCTGCTTCACCAGCATTGGTAATAAAGATCTTCGTACCGTTCAGGATGTAATCATCACCGTCTTTTACAGCAGTTGTCTGCTGTCCGGCAGCATCTGTACCGGCATTTGGCTCTGTTAAACCGAATGCAGCCAGCTTCTTCCCTGTACATAAGTCAGGCAGATATTTGTTTTTCTGTTCTTCTGTTCCGAAGTGTTCGATTGGCCATGTTCCAAGAGATGTGTGAGCAGACAATACAACACCTGTTGTACCGCATTTTTTGCTCAGCTCCTCGACTGCCAGAATATAGCTCAGGTAGTCAGCACCTGCTCCGCCGTATTCTCTGCTGAACGGAATCCCCATCATTTTGCAGGCTTTCATTTTTTCAACGTTTTCTCTAGGGAAACGTTCATCTTCGTCTACTTCTGCTGCAAGAGGTTTTACATCTTTTTCAGCAAACTCAGCGAAAAGTTTCTTCATCATCTGTTGTTGTTCTGTTAACATGAAGTCCATAAGTGATCTCCTCTCCTTGATTTACTTGAACTTAGGATTGCTTGCATGCGCCTATATAAATATAGTATAAGCAGCGTATTCATCGCGTTGTCGAGAATACATAATCCATCTACATTTTAGACCTCTTTTTTGCTCCCGTCAATATGTTTGTTAAAGTTTTAACAAGTTTTTGTTACAAGATTAACAAGTTGACATTTGTTCCGATTATATTCCTACATTCGCATTTGTTAATTTTTTAACAAGTTTCTTGACAAACGTTTTTTCTTCCGTTACCATAGCCTTGACAAAGGGTCCTCTTCCCCTTCCCCAAGGAAGACCAACATAGAAAGCGGAGGTTATTACATGAGAAAAGCATATGTCGTAGCAGCAAAGCGAAGCGCCATTGGAAGCTTCATGGGCGGGCTTACCAACATGCCCCTGGTAGATTTGGGAGCTGCTGTTTTAAGCAGAACCATCGAGGAGGCAGGCATTGATCCCGCCAACATTGATGAGGTGATTGTCGGAAACGTGATTGCGGCAGGTCTTGGTCAAAACATCGGACGTCAGGTCAGTATCAAGGCCGGTGTCCCGGTTGAGGTCTGTGCACAGTCCTTGAATATGCTGTGTGGTTCCGGGTTAAAGGCAGTTATGGAAGCAACCATGCGCATTCAGTGCGGATTCGGTGATATCTTTGTAGCCGGTGGAGTGGAATCCATGACCAATGCGCCATATCTGGTGCCCAGCAAGGTGCGAAACGGTGTGAAAATGGGGGATATGAAGATGGTGGATTCCATGCTGCATGATGGATTAACAGATGGTATGTATGGGATACACATGGGCGTTACCGCAGATAATATAGCAAAAAAATACGCCATTACCCGTGAGGATCAGGATGCCTTTGCCTATGCGTCCCAGCAGAAGGCGATCGCTGCCATCGACGCTGGACGATTCAAGGATGAAATCGTTCCGGTAGAGGTGCCGGGCCGTAAGGGCAGTGTAACCGTGTTCGATACAGATGAGCATCCAAACCGCGCATCAACGCCGGAAAAGCTGGCAAAGCTACGTCCTGCATTCACAAAGGATGGAACTGTTACTGCTGGAAATGCCTCCGGTATCAATGACGGTGCCAGCTTTACAATCATCGCCAGTGAGGATGCGGTTAAAAAATACAATCTGACACCGCTTGCGGAAGTCATCGGCATCGGTCAGGGCGGTGTGGATCCGCGCGTCATGGGTCTTGGTCCTACGCCGGCTATTCTGCATGCGCTGAAGTATGCTGACCTAAGCATTGAGGATATGGAGCTGGTAGAATTGAATGAAGCGTTCGCTGCACAGTCTCTGGGTGTAATTCATGAGCTTGCGGAAGCAACCGGCATGGATCGTAGCGCGTTTATGGAAAAAACCAATGTCAATGGCGGAGCTATCGCACTGGGACATCCGGTCGGCGCATCCGGAAACCGAATTCTGGTGAGCCTGCTGCACGAAATGCAGAAGCGTGATTTAAAAATCGGACTGGCTTCCCTATGCATTGGCGGCGGTCAGGGCGCAGCGGTCATCATCAAGCGCGTATAAACAAAAGAGCAAGCTCGCAAGAGCTTGTTTTCCTGCTTTTGTGTTTCTAAATAGAAAAAATAGAAATCCGGACAGACAACTTCACTTATGAATTTTTTCACAAGTTATTGACAAATGCATGAATTTTAGTTACTATGTTGATGTATTGAGTGTCGTAAGCGACACGTTACATTGGAAAGAAAGACAGGTAGAGAAAAATGAGAAAAACTTATGTTGTTAGCGCTAAACGTAGTGCAATCGGTAGTTTCTTAGGATCTTTAACTACCGTAAAACCAGTTGATTTAGGGGCTACAGTAGTAAAGGCACTGCTGGAGGATGGAAAGGTCGCTCCTGAGCAGGTAGACGAGCTGCTGTGCGGAAACGTGCTGAGTGCTGGTCTGGGACAGAACATCGGACGTCAGGTTGCCCTGGCTGCCGGTATTCCGGAAAGCGTATGCTCCCACTCCGTGAACATGGTATGTGGTTCCGGTCTTCGTACCGTTATGGAGGGTGTTATGTCCATTCAGACAGGATTCAATGACATCGTCGTTGCCGGTGGTGTGGAATCCATGTCCGGTGCGCCTTACCTGATTCCTGCAAACACACGTACAGGAAACAAAATGGGTGATTTCAAATGTGTAGACCACATGATCTATGATGCCCTGACCGATGCTATGAACGGTATCCATATGGGTGTTACGGCAGAAAACATTGCCAAGAAATACAATATCACACGTGAAATGCAGGATGCTTTCGGCTATGCTTCCCAGCAGAAGGCAATCGCAGCTGTTGATTCCGGACGTTTCAAGGATGAAATCGTTCCTGTAGAAGTGAAGCTGAGAAAAGAAACAATCGTATTTGATACAGATGAACATCCAAACCGCAAATCCACGCCTGAAAAAATGGCGAAACTGCGTCCGGCATTCGTTAAGGATGGAAGTGTTACAGCTGCAAACGCATCCGGTATCAACGATGGTGCTTCCTTCGTACTGCTGGCTAGTGAAGAGGCTGTAGAAAAATACAACCTGACACCGCTGTGCGAGGTAGTCGGCATCGGTCAGGGTGGTGTGGATCCGTTAACAATGGGTCTGGGACCTACTCCGGCAATCCGCAATGCATTGAAATATGCAGACATGAAGCTGGATGAGGTTGAACTGGTAGAGCTGAATGAAGCATTTGCCGCTCAGTCTTTAGGTGTTGTACACGAGCTGGTGGAAGAGCACGGCATCGATCGTGAAGCATTCCTGGAAAAAACGAATGTAAACGGTGGAGCTATCGCTCTGGGTCACCCGGTTGGTGCATCCGGAAACCGTATTCTGGTTACACTGATTCACGAAATGATCAAGCGTGATGCAAAATCAGGTCTTGCATCTCTGTGTATCGGTGGCGGACAGGGTACAGCAGTTATCGTAAAACGTCCATAATATGTAAGAAAAGAGGAACCCCACACGGCTCCTCTTTTTTTGTAACCATTTATTTGCCGTTACCTTTTGCATAAATTGTGCGCTCTATTTTCAACTCATCATAGTTGGCGGACATCGTTATACCAGCAGAAAGATATGCGCAAGCAGATTGATTCCCATACACAGCAGAATTCCAAGTATGGTCGGCAGCAGAAAGCTGACGGCGGTCCATTTCCAGCTCTGTGTCTCCTTGCGTATGGTGAGCAGTGTGGTAGCACATGGAAAGTGTACCAGAGAGAACATAAGGGTGCAGATGGCGGTTACCCATGTCCAGCCGTTGTTGACGAACAGCTCCTTTAATACGGCAAGATCACCGATATCCGTCATGGATCCATTTGCCAGATATGCCATGATCATAATCGGTACAACGATTTCATTTGCCGGAAAGCCCAGAAGGAACGCCAGCAGAATCACACCATCCAGTCCCATCAAATGGGCGAAGGGATCCAGAAACAGCGATATATGCTGCAGCAGGCTTGCATCCTGTACCTGAATATTGGCCAGCAACCAGATGATTGCCCCGGCAGGAATGGCAACACTCACTGCCCTGCCCAGAACAAACAGCGTACGGTCGAATATGGAACGTATGATCACCTTACCAAACTGCGGGCGACGATACGGAGGAAGCTCCAGTGTGAAGCTGGACGGTACTCCCTTCAGTAGTGTTTTCGACAAAAAGCGTGAGGTCAGAAAGGTCAGGATGACGCCAAATACAATAACACCCGTCAGCAGCAGTGTTGACAGCAGACCATTCCACGGAGCTGCAACAACACCTGCAAAGAACATCGTGATAATGCTGATCAGTGTAGGAAAGCGGCCATTACAAGGCACAAAGGTATTTGTGATAATTGCAATCAGACGCTCTCGCGGACTGTCGATAATGCGTGCACCGCTTACCCCTACTGCATTGCACCCAAACCCCATACACATCGTCAGCGCCTGTTTTCCGCAGGTACAGGCCTTTTGAAAGAAGCCATCCAGATTGAAAGCAATCCGCGGCAGATACCCAAAATCCTCCAGCAGCGTAAACATAGGAAAGAAGATCGCCATCGGTGGCAGCATAACAGAGATAACCCACCCACAGGTCTTCACAACTCCATCTACGATAAAGCTTGTGATATACGGATTCATACTCCAGGAGGCAAACGTATGATGCAGCCATACCTGCAGATCCTCGAACATTCCAGAAAGCATTTCGCTTGGAACATTGGCTCCGGAAATGGTAATCCAAAATATTACAGATAACAATACGACCATCCATACCAGTCCCCAGCCTTTGCTGGTAACAACATGGTCAATACGCATATCTCTGTTCTGGTAGGATGCATTGTTAAATATAATACATTCTTCACTGATTTCCCTTGCTCTTTCATGCAGGGCGTGTACTACGATGTCTTCAAAACGTTCATACAAATCCTTATTCTTTAATCGCTCGATCTGTCTTTCTACCTCCGCTTTTGTTTCCTCCCTGTTTTCGATATCCTCATAAAACAGTGTATTATCAACCTCCGGATCCAGCAGCTTTAAGGCAGCAAAGCGTGTATTGAGCCGGCGCGTTTTCATAACGGCGGCTACTGCTTCAATTGCATGCTCCAGATCATCCGCATAGCGAATTGCTGTACTTTGCGCATCACTAACGCGGTTGCCCACCTCTTCAATGGCCTCCTTCACATCCTCAAAGCCCTCATGATTGCGGGCGCTCATTTCTACGACACGAACCTTTAAAAGCTTAGAAAGCTTTTCCGTATCAATGGTGATGTTCTTCTTTTTGGCTTCATCCATAAGGTTTAAAACAAGTACGACATGATCTGTGATTTCCATCGTCTGCAGAACCAGATTCAAATTACGCTCCAGTACAGTAGCATCACAGATTACCAGACACACATCGCATGGCTCGAAGCACACATAATTTCGTGTAACCTCCTCCTCACTGGAGTGTGCAAGCAGGGAGTATGTTCCCGGTAGATCGATCATCTGATTCTGGCGATACCTGTGTGTATAATGCCCCTTTGCAAGCTCCACCGTTTTCCCCGGCCAGTTACCGGTATGCTGATTCATGCCGGTAAGCTCATTGAACACGGTACTCTTTCCAACATTGGGATTTCCCAACAAAGCAATGGTATATCCCTTGCGCTGCTTCAAATACAGTTCATTGATATTGTCATTTGCCTGCACAAGCTTTTCAAACAGCATATCCATCCTCCTTCCCTTTTATCAGAATCCGCTCACTGTCTTCACTGCGTAAAGCGATTTTACAGCCCTTGATCAGATAGGCACGCATATCCCTGCTCGGACTTTCCAATACCGGTATCACTCCAGTACCCGGTACGAATCCAAGATCCATCAGCCTGCGTTTCATTAAAGCCGTATGCTCAATGTCTTCCACAAAAACCTCTTCGTTGAGAACAGCATCTTTTAAACAGTTCATTTCTACCCTCCTGCACCTATACTATCGTCATGCGGGCAAATGCGCCTCCACAAATGCCTACAAGCGCTATCCCCCCTTGCCTGAAGCAGGCAGAAGCAACAGTGTCTAGGCGTGGATTTACGCAGGAATACGGCTTACAAAAGACCTGTGCAAATACTTAAAAAATTGAGAGCGATACATCTGCACATACGCATAGCAAAGCAGAACAGCGCACGCTGCCCTCCTGCTTTGCTTTATGCAAATGCCATACAGCGTAGCTGCCGAAGAAATTGAAGAATGCATCGATAGAAAGGCTCTACACTAAAAAAAGGAATGCCGCCATGATATCATGGAAACACTCCTGTCTGCATTATTGGTTGCATTTCATGCTTACTCAGCCTTGCTCTTTAGAAGCTCCATATCGCTGCTCATTCGTGCCAGATCCTCACGTATAGCGATATGCTGTGGACAAAGGGCTTCACATTTCCCGCATTTCTTACACTGGCTGCTTCTTTCTTCCTCCTTCATTTCTTCAAAATAACGTTTTCTTGCCACTTCCGTATTTCCATATTTTGCATGCTCATTCCAGATGCGGAAATTCTTTGGAATATCCAGACCGAATGGACATGGCATACAGTAAGCGCAGCCCGTGCAGCCGTTCATCGTTCTCGCCTTGATTTCTTCTGCAATCTCCTTGATCAACCCCTGCTCCGCTACACTCAGCGGTTTAAAATCATCAAAGGTGGACAGGTTATCGAGCACCTGCTCCATGGTGGACATGCCACTGAGCACCACCTTAACATTCGGCTTGCTGGCTACCCAGCGAAGCGCCCAGGAGGAGATACTGCGGTGAGGTGCAGCTTCCTTTAACCGTGAAGCAAGATCCTGTGGCAGCTTGGAAAGCGAACCGCCCTTCACCGGCTCCATGATGACCATCGGAATTCCCAGTTTCTCAGCCAGTGCATAGCCGCGATCTCCCGCCTGCTCCTGTGTATCCACATAATTATACTGTATCTGGCAGAAATCCCATTTGCGATAAGTCAGAATCTCTTCAAATACGTCATATTCATCATGAAAGGAAAAGCCGAAATTCCGGATTTTTCCCTGTGCTTTTAATTCTTCACAGTATGTAAGGATGCCCAGCTGCTTTGCTTTTTCCCATTTCGCCTTATCAACGGCATGAAGCAGATAAAAATCCACATACGTTACATCAAGGCGCTTCAGCTGATTTTCAAACATCGCTTTCGCATCCTCCAGCGTATGCAAATCCCAAAGCGGCAGCTTTGTTGTCAGATAGTAGCTGCTTCTATCGTATTTTTTCAGTACACGGCCTACAAACGGCTCACTATCTCCATGATGATACGGAAATGCTGTATCAATATACTTCACACCATGTGCGATTGCGGTATCCAGCATCCGTTCAGCTTCCGCCTCATCAATATTCCCCTGTGCATCCAGCGGAAAACGCATACATCCAAATCCCAGCAGGGATGGCTGATATTCCTCATTTAGCTCTCTGTATTCCATACTTCAAACTCCTCCTTTAACCAGCATCTTATAATACCTATATTATAAACGCACAGGAAGAAAAAGGAAACAGAGCAGGCAAAAATATCTTACAAAATAGCTATCAGGCATTCCCTATGCCGTTTCAAAATGCAGGGCACAGACCAGAGAAAGCTATCGTTTCTTTTGCAAGCCATCCGATCTGAACAATGAAAGCTGCAAATTATGAAAAAATTTCTTGCTATGCTGCCTACGGGTCTTGATCTGTCAGATTTGCAATCACATCCCCTGGTATCAGAAAAATAAAAAACGGATAGAAATCGTCCAGCCAATGCTTGATTTCTACCCATTCGTAAAATACTAGGTGACTGCAGATAAATACGGGAATAACAGGCTGTTTACTTTCATCCGTCGACTTCCTGCATTCTTCAAGAACCGCAGTTCTCTGTGAAGACGGCCTGCATGGCAGGCCTGTTACAACACACAAGGCGCTGCATACTCACATCATTATACACGCCAAGGCAGTATCCCCTATATCATTTCAGGATAATTCTATATATGCTGCTTGTTATGTTCTTGTTTATATGCGCTTAATTCCTGCAGGTCATACGGTGTCATCTGATATACATAATTCAGCCAGTTGCGATACAGCAGATTTGCATGGGAACGCCATGTTAAAACAGGCTCCTGCTGTGGATCATCCTCTGGGAAATAATTAAAGGGAAGCTGAATTACCTTACCCTGTGAAAGATCGCGAAAATATTCCTGCGCCAGTGTTTCCTTGCCATATTCCAGATGCCCCAGAATATAGATTTCCCGAAAATCTCTAGTCGCAACAATATTGCTTCCAGTGATATCCGAGCGGGATAAAATTTCAAGCGTATCCTGTTTTGCCAGAGCCTCTTCATCGATGGCAGTGTGGCGCGAATGTGGGGTATAATGTATTTCATCAAAGCCATTTGTCAGAAAGTTGTATTCATCACATAACATTTGCGGATAAATCCCAAACACCTTCTGCTTCATCAAATGCTTCTGAATATGATAATGATAATACAGTCCGGCTTGTGCACCCCAGCAGATATGCAGCGTAGAGTACACGTGCGTCTTGCTCCATTCCATGATTTCACAAAGCTCCTCCCAGTAGTCAACATCCTCAAACTCCAGATGCTCCACCGGGGCTCCGGTTATGATCAGACAGTCATAACGATTCTTTTTCAGTGTCAAAAAATCATCATAAAACTTCAACAGATGGTCCGCACTTGTATTTTTAGACACATGATTGCTAACCATCATAAAATCGATATCCACCTGCAACGGGGATTTGGAAATCAGACGCAGAATCTGTGTTTCCGTTTCAATTTTTTTTGGCATCAGATTGAGAATCACAATCTTCAGCGGACGGATATCCTGCTTTCTGGCTACGTCCTCCTCCAGTGCAAAGATTTTTTCACTTTCCAGAATCTGCTTGGCAGGCAAGCCATTCGGTATATTGATCGGCATGCTGTTTCATCTCCTATATCTGTGCAAACGCCTGTGTTAAATCTTCCAGAATATCGTCAATATGCTCTATTCCACAGGACAGTCGGATCAATCCCGGAGTAATGCCGCAGTTCACCAGCTGTTCATCCGTAAGCTGTCGGTGTGTAGAGCTTGCCGGATGCAGAATACAGGTGCGGATATCCGCAACATGGACTTCCAGAGATACCATCTTCAAATGATCAATGAAAGCAGCGGCGCGCTCTCTTCCTCCCTTGATGGAGAAGGAAACAACGCCACAGCAGCCCTTGGGCAGATATTTCTGTGCCAGGGCATGATATTTATCCTGCTTCAGCCCTGGATAGTTTACAAATTCCACCGCGTCCTGTGCTTCCAGAAACTCAGCCGCCCTTTGTGCATTCGCACAATGCCGTTCCATGCGGACTGCCAGCGTTTCCAACCCAAGATTCAACAGGAAGGCGGAATGTGCTGCCGGATAGCAGCCCAGATCACGCATTAGCTGAACTCTGGCCTTGGTGATATATGCAGCCTCCTGGAAGGTATCTGTATACACGATACCATGATAGGAAGCATCCGGCGTACTCAGCCCAGGAAATTTGCCGTTTGCCCAGTTAAAGGTTCCCCCATCGACGATGACGCCGCCAACCTGCAATGCATGTCCGTCCATATATTTTGTCGTACTGTGGATGACGATATCCGCTCCGAAACGAAACGGCTGACAAAGAACAGGCGTCGCAAAGGTATTATCGACAAACAACGGAATGTCATGCGCATGTGCGACACTGGCAAATTTTTCAATATCCAGTACATTCATAGCAGGATTTGCCATAATCTCTCCGAATATTGCCTTCGTATTCGGACGAATCAGCCGTTCGATTTCCTTGGCATCCGCATCCGGATCCACATAGGATACTTCAATACCGAATTTCTGGAAGGTGATAGACAGCAGATTGACCGTACCTCCGTATATAGTAGAGGAAGCCACCAGATGATCTCCGCTTTCCAGCACATTCATCAAAGCAAGGAAGGTTGCGGACTGTCCGGACGTTGTACAAAGCGCTCCTACACCGCCCTCCAGCGCTGCAATTTTTTTCTCTACCGCATCCACCGTCGGATTGGAGATGCGGGAATACATGTGTCCCTCCGCCGTTAGATCAAACAGCTGACCGACAAAGTCTGTAGAGTCATATTTATAGGTCGTACTCTGGTAAATCGGCAGAACACGAGGTTCTCCATTTTTCGGTTCATAGCCTGCATGCAGACATTTTGATTCAATTTTCATTACAATTACCTCACCTTTCACTGCGTATTATTTTACTATCTTTATGAAAAACATTCAATCCGTAATGAAAAACTTTCAAAAATATCAAAGGGATTTCACATATTCCAGGACCTTCATGATTTCCATGCTTTGTCGCTCTCCTAAAATCGGACTCTCCAGCAGTCCCTGCTCTATGCATGCCGCCGCGTGCTCCACCTCCCCGGTGAAGTCGGATTTCATTTCAACCTCAATGGGTGTACTGATCCCGTTTTTATTCACAATCGCTCTGGTATTTTTCCAGAAGTTCTCTGTCTCAATACTGCCCTCACTGCCATACAACACCCCGCGATTATCCATCCACTGCTTCCAGCCGCTGCGCACACTGGCTATCATACCGTTATCGTAGGTGAGCAATGCCTGTGTGAACATATCATAGCCTTGAACTGCGCAATCCTTGACCGCCTGTATGCTTGTTATGCGTCCATTGGAAAACCAGTTCGCATAACAGATTGGATACACACCGACATCATAGACACTGCCGCCGGCTTCTTTGGAAAAACACCAGTGGTCCTCCTTCATTTCTGAAACATCGATCGGATAGGAATAGCTGCCCTCCACATACTGCAGCTGTCCGATCACGCCTTCCTCTACCAGCTGCTTGAGCTTTCTGTTCAACGGCGTAAATAATGTCTTTTCCGCTTCCATTAGAAACAGATTGCTGCTGCGTGCCAGCTGAAAGCACTCCTTTAGCTGCTGCGCATTCGCCACCAGCGGCTTTTCACATAAAACATGCTTTCCATGACGCAAAGCATTTTGAATATGCTCGAAATGCAGATGATTGGGTGTACATATGTATACCATCTCCACCTGCGGATCCTGCAGGAGCTTTTCATAGCTGTCATGGATTCTTTTCGCTCCATACAGTCCCTGAAACGCTCTTGCTTTTTCTAAGGAGCGTGAGCCGACCGCATACAGCTCTGCATTTTCTGCATAGCAGATTCCCTTTGCTACACGATGTGCAATCTGCCCCAGCCCCATAATTCCTACACGTATCATCGTATGTCCTCACTTTCTGCTCTAATTTTATCGCACTTTCGCACAATAGAAAAGGTAAATATTTTCCAATTATGATAGAATAAAGATATCATACGATAGGAGGAGATTATCATGAAATATGAAATAATCGGCGGACAACTGCCGGCCGTTGTCTGCAAGCTGGATCGTGGCGAAAAAATGTTTACTGAATCCGGCGCCATGTGCTGGATGGAAGAAGGGTTCTCCATGGATTCCAATACCCGTGGAGGGCTGCTGAAGGGATTGGGACGTGCGATGTCCGGTGAATCTATTTTCCTGACCACGTATACAAGCAGTCACGACCATGCGGAAATTGCCTTCGGCTCCAGCTTTCCAGGTAAAATTCTGCCTGTTACCCTGCAGGATGGGGAGACGCTCATTGTTCAGAAAAATGCTTTTCTTGCTGCAGAGGACGGGGTGAATCTACAGGCTCACTTCCGCAAAAAGCTGGGTACCGGATTTTTTGGCGGTGAGGGCTTTGTCTTACAGAAGCTGACAGGAAACGGTACAGCCTTTCTTGAGATCGATGGAGATATCATTGAAAAAACACTGGCTCCCGGTGAAACCTTGCAGGTGGATCAGGGATATATCGCCGGATTCGAGGAAACTGTACACTTTGATATTACAACGGTAAAGGGATTGAAAAACAAATTCTTCAGTGGTGAAGGAATGTTTCTTGCGACGTTAAGCGGTCCCGGCAAAATCTGGCTGCAGACGATGCCATTCAGTGTTTTGGCAGACCGTGTGATTTCTCTGGTGCCTAAAAATTAACCGGACACCTTCTCATATGCTACATAAAAGTGTATGGGAAGGTTTTTTTGTTATCAAACAATAGGCTGCTATCTTTTCGTGCAGCAGCATACTAAGCAGCTTTTACAGAATTGAAAGGGCTACGTATATGCGTGCTATAGAGCTACACGTCTTCTTCCGGGAAAGGAAACGCCTTGGCCAATATTCATCGATGTGTAGAGAAACGCACAAAACCAAATCGTAAGAAAGTCTATGATAAATCCATACACGATATCTCTTATTGTTTTACAGACTCTCTCAAATGAATAGGAATCTGGTTGTAAAAAAAGTGAAAAAAATTCAAAAAAAGTATTGCATAATCAAAAAAAATGGTGTATATTATTAGAGCAATCAAGAGATGCGGGTGTAGTTCAATGGTAGAACTTCAGCCTTCCAAGCTGACTACGTGAGTTCGATTCTCATCACCCGCTCCATTATGAGTAAGATTTGTGCTCAGAGCCTATGGCTCTGGGCATTTTTGTTAAATTTTACGAAAAATCGGAAGCGAGTTCGTACGATATGTACACGGGATGTGTAAGGAATATTTCTCCTTATACATCCCTTTTTCTTTTTCCTCCACCATGGTCCATGATCCATGATCTTTGAAAATAAAATAGCGAGCACTAAAACAAGAAGTGAGCGACATCTGATGATACGCCAAGACGGTATTTTTGAATTCAGAAAGAAATCAAGAATACAAGAGCGATCCATATCAGGCAGAAAAAGCGGTCTCGAAAGCCGGTTCGCCAGGACCTTCGTATAATGATACTTATAAATAAAATGCTCCGTGGAGGAGTTGGTGTGAATCCAATGAATGCTA
>NZ_JANGCA010000340.1:0-255 GCF_024463855.1 Clostridium sp. DFI.1.208
TTGAATATCGCTCCAGTTAAATTTAAAGTATCAAGCAATACAGCATATGAGACACTTCCAGACGGTGCTACACCGGTCATCACTGTCACTAAACAGGATACTTCAGTAAAAGGACGTATCGCAGTCGTAAAACAGGGAGAGGTCCTTACTTCTGCAGAAACTGATGATCATGGCAATACGAAGTTCAAATATGAAATGCGGAAATTGAAGGGTGCTGTGTTCGAAGTCAAGGCAGCGGAAGATATCTCATCTCCA
>NZ_JANGCA010000341.1:0-255 GCF_024463855.1 Clostridium sp. DFI.1.208
TCGATACCGGAGACGGTCTTGCCATGGACCCCGACCAGAGTGAGGGCACCCTGGATGGACTGAGTGAGGCTGAGATACAGAAGCTGCTGGATGACAAGGTGGCGGAGGGACAGTTCATGCTCAACATAAACACCCGTCCTGTATTCAAAAACGGCACCAGCAAGGGGACCCTGCGCATCGAGAACAATCCGCAGAACCGCTATCTCATGGTCGTGAAGATCTATCTGAAGCAGGATGAGAAGGATGGCGAGAAGA
>NZ_JANGCA010000342.1:0-255 GCF_024463855.1 Clostridium sp. DFI.1.208
CTTCTTTCTTCCATCGATAACTGTATCGTGTATCTGTGATCTTCGTTTTCGTGATAGAATCCTTATCTACCTTTGCAGCCTGTTCTTTTTCGGCTTGTATTTCCTCCTTGCTCATCTCAGGGGACAACGTCTCATACATGCTGTCACTCAGTATATCCTTTACTTTATCCAGACGCTCGTAATAGATATCTGTTGAGCTTCCGCTCTTCATCACCTTGATATATCGTACTGCCGGTTCTGTATAACGCTCAGGAG
>NZ_JANGCA010000343.1:0-255 GCF_024463855.1 Clostridium sp. DFI.1.208
TAACTTTACCAAACAAATGATCAAGGTCGTGAATTGTACAAATAAGCAAATCAATCAAAACAAAATCGTCAAGAGATGAAGCTAATTGCTCAGTATTCCAAAAATCATCATGGAAATCTGAAAGTTCGACGCTGATACATAGCTGCGGCAATGATAGCCAATTATAATGAGTACCTTTACCAAGAAATCCAATAAGGTTATACCCATCTTTTGATAGCATAAACTCTTTTACTTCTACATTACCAAGAGACTTTA
>NZ_JANGCA010000344.1:0-255 GCF_024463855.1 Clostridium sp. DFI.1.208
AAGAAAATGATTTTCTTAAATATGGGAAGTCAAAAGAAAACAGACCGAATCCCATTGTTCAATATGGCCTGTTTATGGATGCAAATGGTCTGCCTATCGCTGATATGACGTTTGAAGGAAACAAGAATGAACAGTTTTCTTTGAGAGAACTCGAAAAACAAATCGAAAAGGACTTTCAGTTCAGCCGATTCATCGTCTGTGCAGATGCTGGATTGAATGGCTGGGAAAACAAGGTATATAATGATAAAAAAGCCC
>NZ_JANGCA010000345.1:0-255 GCF_024463855.1 Clostridium sp. DFI.1.208
CGTATATTACTTGCTGATGCTGACGGCCAAGCCAACTGTTCAAAGTCTTTCATCGACAAAAAATTAAAACGAGACCCTGCGTATTATGAAAGCAGTCTCGATGGAGATAAAGAAGCAGCCTTCATCCATCGTTATATGAATCAGGATCATGGCGCAACGATCTCTACGATCTTCGAAAGTCCGAAAGCAGTTAGCTCTTGTATCCAACATACATCCTATGCGAATCTGGATATCATCCCCAGTGATCTGACGCTC
>NZ_JANGCA010000346.1:0-255 GCF_024463855.1 Clostridium sp. DFI.1.208
CTGTATTCAAAAACGGCACCAGCAAGGGGACCCTGCGCATCGAGAACAATCCGCAGAACCGCTATCTCATGGTCGTGAAGATCTATCTGAAGCAGGATGAGAAGGATGGCGAGAAGATCTATGAGAGTGGTGCGATCCGTCCCGGCAACAAGATCGAAACGGCGCAGCTGGATGTGGCATTGAAGAAGGGCACCTATCCGGTGACTGCTTATTTTGAGGCCTACGATATGAAGACGAAGGAATTCGTCGGCAAGG
>NZ_JANGCA010000347.1:0-255 GCF_024463855.1 Clostridium sp. DFI.1.208
ATGAAAATGAACGTCAGAAAGTTGAAGTACAGGCTGTCAAAAAGGACGCAGATGACCAACAGCTGCTAGTCGGCGCTGAAATCACGCTATATGCAAACAGAGACGTGTACAACTATGACGGCGATGTGATCGTAAAAGCCGGTGAAAAAATTGAAACGGTGGTAACCGGCGAAGATGGTAGAGCCACATTTACTGCAGACCTGCCTAATGATCTTACTCCAGAATATGGTGTAATGCCGATTGAGAAAATTGAAG
>NZ_JANGCA010000348.1:0-255 GCF_024463855.1 Clostridium sp. DFI.1.208
CAAGTTCCAGCGGTCTGTCTTTGAATGTCATGGCAAAAACATGAGCCTTATCATCACGCAGTTGCATTTCTGTCCGTTTCCAACTGCCGACTTCATCAAGTGTCTTATTATGTTTTGAACAGACTTCCTTATCCTTATCATAAAAGCGGTAGGATAATCCCGATTTACCAGCACCGATATAAACAGTCTTTGCGGTGTCGAAATCATCAAACTTGCTTTCGTCAAAGTGGTAGCCCTCACTATTAGAAATAAATT
>NZ_JANGCA010000349.1:0-255 GCF_024463855.1 Clostridium sp. DFI.1.208
ATATCCACCGGCAGTCTCATACTGGTCGATACCGATGTTGTACTGTATACGGAGGATATCGTTACCTTTCAAAAGCAGGATTCCATCATCACACATAGGATCGTGAGACAGATTGATGATCAGAGATTCATCACAAAGGGAGACGCCAATGACAGCGATGATCCTACACCGCTCTATAAGACGCAGATCATCGGTAAGGTCATCCTGGTCATCCCTTACATCGGCTATATCGTCCTATTCATCAGACGATATCTC